>CACZPC010000090.1 GCA_902782985.1 Oscillospiraceae bacterium | reverse complement strand
GGAACACCGATATTATGAGAAGCATCGATCTGAGACGGGAAAGGATGCTTACCTGTAGCGCCGTTTGAATCAAGCTTCAGATTAGCTCCCGATGACGGCATTATCTCAGAATAGTCACTGGCAGAACCGTCATTAACCTTTACCATGACAAGGTTCAGGTCATTTGCATATATATTATAGACAGTTCCCTTATTCTCGCATATCAGACCAAAGCCCTTATCGCTGTTCGCATATACGGACTGATTGGAACTATAGATATAGTAGAATGATGCAGCTCGCATCTGCACCGAATTGATCGAATAGATTTCGGGATTTTCCGCAACGGAATTAGAAAGCGAAGAAAGAGTCTTGTTGGGATAGAGCTCATGGATCGCAGGGAAAGAAACCACCTTCAGCTGCTTATTCTCGACAGGTGAATGATATCTTACACCGCTGTAGCCCGCATCATTCCTGTCAGACGTACTGACATAGGAATAGAATACCTTTACCTGGCTTACGGGATCAGGCGCAGATGTAATACCGTTTCCGACAGTTACAAAAGATGACGGCGTATACCAGTCGAGATTACGTGCGATCTTATAATCAACCGATATATTAGGATCATCGATCATCCTGATGTTCGAAAGATGTCTGTAGGAAGTGATCACTGCCGTACCTCCGGCAAGATCAAATGTTGTTCCGTTTACGACAACTCCGTTACCCTCATAATAAACATCACCGAAAAGCGTGTTTACGACACACTTAGCAGAGGTATCATATGCACCTCTGGCAACAACAGTATTATAAGTATATCTCGTAAATTCATCATTCTTGACGACACCGGTCATATACATCGGATCATCAATGGCTCTCGTAGCATATGATTCGGTAATTCCGGTACCGCTGATATAAGCAGCGATATTCTTAGGTGTAGTACCGAAAAGCCTGTCAATACCGTAGAGCATATTGTGGCCGGCACTTCCGACGGGATTTTTAACATAATCCTGTCTGTTCATCATGCAGTCGATGGAAATAGTATATGAAGTATATCCGTCAAAATTCTCAGCGGGAATGATATTTCGCTTATCACCGCTTACATTTGAGACAGTGATGGGAACGATCAATCTGGAAGTATTCGTGCCTTCTCCTACTGTTACACTTGCAAGTCCTTCAACAGATTCCTTATTGATCGTATAGGGTATCTGAGTACTTACGGATTCGCTGAGACAGGTTACTTCCTCATACTCGGAAGCTGCAGATGAAAGACAGCTGTTATTCGGAAGAGGATCGCTTGAAGATAAGTAATCAAGAGCCTTAGGACTGGTAAGTGTCGACGAATCCGAAGGATCATAGATTAAAGCAGCCTCATCTACTGTAAGAACTACATAATTATCGGGATCATCCTGATCGACAAGCTTGATCTGGAAGTTCTTATTATGAGCAGTATCATTAAAGAATGACCATGTTATATCGAGAGTCTCACCGTTTCTGAGGGTAAAGATATAGCTGCTCTCCACCTGGTCAGCAGGAAGAGCAACGGGACCGGTAATGGAAGCTTCCGAACCGTCAAAATAGCCTACAAAGCTTTTCCTGATCCTGAATTCTACATCACGATCCGGAAGTCTGTTCCAGGGAGACTCATCAGCATTACCGTTAATGTATTCTGGATCCCAGGGGCCGCCCCAGGACGCATTAAAGTCATTCTGCTTGGAATAGAATACAGAATGAACTATAGCTGAATATATGGGATCGGAACTGCCGTCCGAAGTAACGCTGACATCGAGGACGAGAGTGATCGTACCGCCGAATATCGACTGATCATAAAAGCCGGAGATCAAAAGGTCATGAACAAACTTATCGTCAGCTTCAGAAGAAGTCTTGGGATTATATGTATAAGCTACGATCTTATGTACAGATCTGTTTGTAGCATCATCTGCACTGATAGCAGCAAGTTCGGCAGATGTAAACCATCCGCCTTCGTGATCGATCGAACCGAGTGAATAAGCCCAGTCGTTCATAGTGCCATTCAGGACTTTCTGCGACAGAGTACTCTGAGCAGTCTGATATACGGATATCGCATCCTGTGAGTTCTCAGTATATCTGGATCTCTTCAGATAGCCCGTAAGACCAACTGCTGCTACAGCAGCCAATATTGCTATAATGGCCAGTACAACGACCAGTTCAACAAGCGAAAAGCCGCGGCGGTCATTCTTTCTGCCGCTGTTCAAAGATTCTATTTTCAGATTAAGAAGCTTCATCATATCGCCTCCTACCCCTTTGCATTACAACGATCATCCAATAGTCGCAAAGAACTTTTATTTATTTATAATATAGGCGTCCGTTCGGAGGCGGTCAAATAAACTTTCTGTTAAATGAAACTTATTTGTAAACAATTGTGAAATTTTGACACATAAAAAGACCCTTCGGTACTGAACCAAAGGGTCTTCGATCTGGTTGCGGAGGCGGGACTCGAACCTCACGACCTCCGGGTTATGAGCCCGGCAAGCTACCAACTGCTCCACTCCGCGATATTAAGAGCAAATGCACTGCT
>CACZPC010000089.1 GCA_902782985.1 Oscillospiraceae bacterium | reverse complement strand
GACATCAATACGACCATGAGCAATATGAGCACCGATACTATGATCATCGTATTGACTCTGGTATTTACGGTCTCATCAAGGAATGTGACACCGATTATCTTCCAGTTGCAATTATCCAGCGTCTTGACGGTATAGATAACTCCGTCCGACAGATGCGAGCCGTCCTCCAGAGCACAGATCTCTTCATTCTCGTTCTTAAGACCCGCATAGATGAGCTGCTGCTGGGGATGGTAGATGATATTGCCGTCGCCGTCCATTATAAAGCAGTAACCGTGCTGACCGATACCGACCTCATCGATATATCCCGCTATGCCCGAGAACTGGACATCGATGGCAAGTTTGGCGGTATTGCTGTATGCGGCATTCTCTACGCTCTTGGTGATCGTAACGACCCACGGGTAGTTGTTGTCCAGCACGGAAACGACATGGGGAGCGGAGATGACGATCCCGTTCTCCGAATCGGCGGGCACATCATAAAGAGACATATTGGTATAGATCTGATCCTTTGTATCGTAATTGGACCAGATGCCGGTATTGTCATCATGGATATCATATGTTGATATCATGACGACATCATTTCTTATGGCTATAAGATCCTCAAACAGTTCTTCCTGCGTCTCAGGAGAAGATATACTGTTGATGTAGAGCTTATCCATGATGCCGATCATATCTTCGGTATAGTTATTGATAGTAACTGCCACCTGATCGACCGACTGTTCCGTATTGGTGATCGCCGTCTTCTCCATCGAATCACGGAAAAGAGCGTTAAATACGATGAGCGCAATGATCACCGCGGCGAATACGATGGTAACGACCACGAGTGTCAACATGTCCGAAAGGGAAACAACAGCTTTCTTCACGCCTCTGCTCATCTTTCCTCTTCCGACTCCTCTGTCATCTGCTTCTTAAACTGAACGGGGGACATGCCCGTCTCCTTCTTGAAGCTGTAGCTGAAATAATGCTGATCGACATAACCGCACTTCAGTGCCACATCCTTGACCTTGAACGCCGGATACTTAAGAAGCGATACAGCTTCCTCCATCCTGCGCTTTGTCAAAAGTTCGATAAAGGTACTCCCGGTCTCCTTGCGCACCAGGGCACTCAGATAATTGGGACTTACCGCGATCTTGCGGCTTACGCTCACAAGCGAGATATCGGGATTGGAAAACTCTTTATTGATATAATCCAACGCCAGCTCACAGTGCCTGGACCCGGTCTTCTTGCACTGATCCCCGACAAGCTCGGCCGCACGGACACAAAGATTCTTGCAGTATGCCCTGATACTTGCGACATTACCGTAAAGATCGGCCATCTGCAGAGGACACTCCTGCTGAAGCTTATCGGTATGCTCTTTATCAACTACCGAATACAGGATCTTATAGATCGAAGAAGTGAGATTCGGAACGATAAAATTGGCGCTCAGCTTATAGCGGCTTACATTTTCCAGCGAATCGAAAAGCTTATCCGCTATCCTCCCGGCCTCATCCGATAACCCGCCTCGGACACAGCGCTCCTCCTCGGCAACAAACGCCTCAAACATCTCTATATCAGAGAAGTAATCATTTTCCATATCGGATATATATCTGATACTGCCTTCGGGATCGCTGTTATAGGATATGGCATTCATTGCCTCCACATAAAGCTCATGTAAATTGAGGATATTATCGCCAACACGGCTTATGCCTATGGAACTGCTGCAATTCATGATCCTTTCGACGCTCTGGCAGATATCCTCTACCGCGATATGAAGATACTTCTCAAGAGCTCTCTGCGTACCGTAAAGGAGTGTGACGACTCTGCCGTCCGTATAAAAGCTCACATGATCCAGGTATTTTTTCAGGACAAGGTCGAAGGAATTAACACAGGCCTTGGATGTGATATTGATCCCGCTCTTATCGATAACACTTGTAACGAGGACACAGTATGACGTATCGACGCCGGAAGTCACAAGCCCCTGCTTACCGGCTTCACTTAATATCATGTTCCTGTTCTCATTGGAGTTAGCATGAGTATAACCGTCGAGCATGAGCGGCATCACGAAAGATATCGTTTCAAGATGTTCCTTGACCTGTGCAGAAGATCTGAACTGTTCGAACTTCTTATCTATTATCTTTCTGATCTTTATGAGTTCCTCACTCATCTCCTCGGCGGAGATGGGCTTCAGGAGATAACTTACGATATTATACTGGATCGCTTTCTTGGCGAATTCGAAGACTTCATAACCCGTAAGGAAGGCGATCTGAGTAGCAGGTCTGACCTCGCGCACCTGTCTGGCCAGCTCGATACCGCCGATAAATGGCATCATGATATCCGTAAGGAGAAGATCGGGGCACAGCTTTTCGGTAAGCTCAAGAGCCTCGGCACCGTTGGAAGCCTCACCTACGAGCTCGAATCCAAGACTGTTCCAGTCGATCTTCTTTACTAAAGCTCTGCGGATCTCTTCTTCGTCATCTGCTACAACAACGGTATACACGTTCGCCCTCCTTCGGTATTCTCCATAGCAACAGATATTATAAACCAAATTTTACAAACGACAAAAGCCGCCGTGTGGCACAGATACCGAGGCGATCCGTGATCATTCTATATCTATGATGACAAGTTCCGGTCTGTTATAGAGCCTGGGTACAGGAGTCGATTCCCTTGCAAGGCCTCTGCTTACTATCATCGTCATAACGCCGGACTGATACAGGCCGCCGGCATATTCGGGGAATAGTCCCTGGTTGGGAGCAAGTACCCCGTTAACGAGGCCCGGGATCCTCCACTGGCCTCCGTGGGCATGGCCTGTCAGCACCAGATCGAATCCAAGGAGCGAATATGTCTCAAAAAGCTCGGGGCGGTGAGAAAGCAGGATATTATAAGTGTCTTCCGGCAGATCATCCGATACTGCTTCCAGCTGACCGTCAAGAGCACCTGCCTCATTCTTATAAAAAGCGTCCGGATCGTTGACTCCTGCGATCGTGATCATATTGCCGTTTATCTCTATGCTGTCGGTCTGTCCCTGAAGTCTTATGACACCACAATCATCCAGGATCTCCATCTGATCGCGATATTTATCCTCATCGGACCAGTATTCGTGATTACCGGTAACATAATAAACGGGATATCTCCCGCCGATCCCTCTTATAAAGGCCTCGGCATTATCATTCGACAGCTTGTCATCGAATATATCTCCGCCTAAGAGAATGATATCGGGAGCCTGTTCATCTATTGCCTCTATGAGGTCTTTCTCCCCTTTGCCGTAACGACAGGAATGAAGATCCGTAATAAGCGCGACCCTTACGTGTGAAGATATAAGATCTGACTCAAGGGAGTAGTTGACCACCTTCATCCTGCAATCTAATCCGGGGATCAATACCAGGAGAAAGATTGCAAGGATCATAAGTCGGAGCTTCAGTCCT
>CACZPC010000088.1 GCA_902782985.1 Oscillospiraceae bacterium | reverse complement strand
GACTGACATCAATTTCGGTGATTATATCGAAAGCATCCCTCAGCTTAGGAGAAATGCGATCGTGAAGGGAGTTATAACTTCGGCAGATGCTGACTACGTATATGTAGATGTGCGTGACAAATCCGAAGGTAAGATCCCTGTAAGAGAATTCGCCGGTGATCCCGATTTTGACATTGAGAAGGCTATCGCAGACAAGACTGAGGTTACGGTCGTAGTCAAGAGCATAAGGAACACAGATCAGGGTAAGGAGATCCTCCTTTCGAAGTCCCAGCTCGATTTCGAGAAGAATAAGAAGGTTATCGAGGAAGCTTTCGAGAATAAGACTCCTGTTACTGTTACAGTTACAAATGTTGTTAAGGACGGTGTTATCGCTAACTTCGGCGGCATCGATATCTATATCCACAGAACACAGCTTAAGATCGGTGAAGTAGAGAACCTTGAAGAGTACAAGGGCCAGCAGCTCGAGATCCTTATCACTAAGGTAGACACAGAGAAGCACAGACTCAGAGTATCCGGTTCTCACAGAGCTATTCTCAGCGCTGAGCGTAAGGCTAAGGCTGACGAGCTTTGGAACTCCATCGAGGAAGGTAAGCACTATAAGGGTATCGTAAGATCTCTTCCTGATTTCGGTGCTTTCGTTGATATCGGCGGTGTTGACGGACTTGTTCACATCACAGAGCTTTCATGGAAGAGGATCAAGAAGCCCTCTGACGTACTCAGTGTAGGTGATGAGATCGATGTATATGTTAAGAGCTTCGATCCTGAGACAAAGAAGATTTCTCTCGGCTACAAGAAGGCTGAGGATGATCCTTACTATAACATCGAGGAGAGGATCCCCGTTGGTTCCGTTGTTAAGGGTACTGTAGTAAGACTTACAAGCTTCGGTGCTTTCGTACAGCTTGAGCCCGATCTTGATGCTCTTTGCCACGTATCTCAGATCTCTTCCGTAAGACTTCAGCAGCCTTCTGATGTTCTTAAGGTTGGCCAGGAAGTTATCGCTAAGGTTATCGATATCAAGCCTGAGGAGAGAAGGATCTCCATTTCCATCAAGGAAGTTGAGCCTATCGATCCCGAGCCTTCCGATGAGGACATGTTCGAGATCTCTGATGATTCTGAGGCTTCTGCCGAGTAATCTTATCAATTACGATTGATATCCCAAACCGCTCTTGTCAAAAGGGCGGTTTTTTAATGTTTCTAAATTACGATTGGGTTACAAAGCCTGCTATAACGAGGTTTTGCCTTATTTAGAGCAGATTTTGAAGGTATAATTGTAACAAATGATAAAGGGAGGTATATGCATTGATCAGAAAGCGTGATGTTTGTAAGGCATTCTCTCTTTTTACGGTATCTGCTATGACCGTATCTTTCTTTAATTATGCCGATGTCGGTGCTTCCGATGACATTTCGCTTCAAAGCCCAATTAGTGCTCTTGAAGTAGTTGCTGTCTATGAGCCGGAAGAGATACCTGTCGTGTATGTACCCGAAGACAATAAGACTAATGTCCGTAAGGATACATTTAATATCGAGAATAATACGCTTACCGTTACAGAGTCTGTCGATTCTGAAGTAGAACTTCTTGATGAGTCAACTTTTACATATGACGGTAATAATTGCTGGATAAGCGTCAACAGAGCAAATCTCAGGACTGAACCCGATGTTGATTCTGAGATATTGTCCGAGCTTGATTACGGTACATGTGTCCTCAGGATATCTTACGGTACTTTATATTCCAAGATCAGGCTCGAGGATGGTACGGAAGGCTTTATACTTACGTCTCATCTTGATACTGAAGAGATAGAAGCCGAAGAAGAGGAGGAAGAAGAGATCACTGCTACTCCTACTCCCACTGCAGCACCTACGGCTGCTCCTGCTTCTAATGCTGAAGAGACTACTGTTGCACAGACTACTGCAGCTTCATATTCTGAGTCTTCATATGAAGCAACTTTATATGCATCCTGTGATATGTATGTAAGAACAGGGCCGGGGACAAGTTATTCATTCATAACATTGCTTTCTCCCGGTGATGAGATCAATGTTATTGCTCAGACAGACAACGGCTGGTATAAGACATCTTCCGGATATTATGTTAAGGCAGATCTTTGTGTTTCTGAGCCGCCTGCTGCACCGGAGACTCAGACTACAAGTCAGGAATCATCTTCATCTTCCGAGCAGAGCAGTGTATCTACTTCAGGACCTTCAGGTGACGGTTCCGGTTTTGCAGATTACTGTCAAGGGTTTGTCGGTATTCCTTATGTATACGGAGGAGCTTCTACTTCCGGATTTGACTGTTCAGGATTCGTATCCTATGTATATGCAAATTATTACGGCGTATCGCTTCCTCATGACGCTGCAGGTATTGCTGAGTGCGGTACGGCAGTATCTATGGATAATCTTCAGTGCGGAGATGTTATCTGTCATGACTATAACAACGACGGATATATAGAGCATGTAAGTATCTATATCGGAAACGGCACTTATATCCATGCATCGGATTCCAGGCACGGAGTTATTACTACAACATATGCCGGAGGCATTGCTACCGTAAGACGCTTTGTATGATATGGTGCTTTAATCTATGAGCTTTATCCCGTCTGTACCATCTGGTACAGGCGGGTTTTACTTTGAGGCTAAAATGAGGCAATTAAATTATGCCGTTGACTTAATGACCGTTAACTGATACTTTGTTTGAGGGTTATGAAAAAGTTGTTTGGTACTGCTTAGAATGATATGGAGGTAGATAAAAATGAAAACAAGATTCAATTCTAAGACGAGTACAAGATTGACAGCTATTATTGCAGTGATCGCGATAATGGGAGCATT
>CACZPC010000087.1 GCA_902782985.1 Oscillospiraceae bacterium | reverse complement strand
TTAGCCTGTGCACCGGAATGAGGCTGAACATTAGCATACTTAGCGCCGAAAAGCTGCTTCAATCTGTCGATAGCGAGCTGCTCAACGATATCAACATATTCACATCCGCCGTAATATCTCTTACCGGGATATCCTTCAGCGTACTTATTTGTAAGAACCGATCCTGCAGCCTCAAGTACTGCCTCAGTTACGATATTCTCTGATGCGATGAGCTCGATCTTGTCTCTCTGTCTGCCAAGCTCCTGACAAATAGCTGAATAGATCTCGGGATCTTCCGCCTTGATGTGATCATACATATGGTGATACCTCCAAAATAAACAATTGCTCTCCTATATTAATAAATATAGCGATCAAAAGCAACCGTTTATCTTGGCTCTAAGATCCGGAATTGCGATACCGTTCTTCTCGCTTATCTCCCTGAGGCTCTCGTATTCGGGATATCTTCGGATACTTCCGTCAGGAAGGACCACGGTCTTCATCCTTACAGGACCGTATTCGGTAGATACTACGTCCTCATAACGCTTAAGGACCGATCTTTCCATCTTTACGCGGCGTATGCCGATAGTCGTCGTATTCTTAAAGATGATCGACTCGAGCTCAGATCTTCTGTCATCCGTACAGATCACGACGAGCTCGTATCCGGGGCGTGACTTCTTCATATAGATCGGAGCGAAATGCACTTCCCTCGCACCTGCCTTATACAGCAGCTCAGTAACATATCCGAGCTCTTCGGCAGGACAGTCATCGATATCAGTTTCAAGCTTTACGATATTATCCGAATCACTGTCTGCAGAAGGAGTTATCTCCATTATCCGGAGCATCGAAGGGACCTCATATTCCCTCTTACCAGCACCTATTCCGATCCTGTCGATCTTAAATCTCTCCGGAAGCATTGACGAAGTCCTGACGGCAGCAGCGATCGCCGCGCCCGTCGGAGTTACCAGCTCACCCTTAACATTGCTTATCTTAAGATCAAGATCATTGTCTCTCGTAATGTTAACGACAGCGGGAACGGGGATCGACAGGATACCGTGCTGACATCTTACGGTGCCTGTGCCTTCAGTAAGAGATCTGATGATAACTTCATCAGGATCGATATCATCGATAAGGACAGCAGCCGCTACTATATCAACGATAGAGTCTACGGCTCCGACCTCATGGAAATGAACTTCATCAAGAGGTATGCCGTGAGCTTTGGACTCGGCATCGGCGATGATATCCAGGATCTTATATGCGATATTCTTTGCAGAGGAAGTCATATCTGCATGCGAAATGATATGCTTGATGCCCGACGGAGTACTATGCTCATGATGGTGATGATGTTCTCCGTCTCCGTGAGTGTGATCATGACCATGATCGTGTCCGTGTTCATCTGAATGTGAGTGTCCGTCTGCTTCATGCGAATGCTCGTGACCATGAAGATATTCCATATCATGATCATGCCCGTCATGTTCCGCATCGAGGATGACATCAAAATCCTTGGCTTTTATACCGGACTTAAATACATCACTGATCTTTATCTCAAATCCGGATACCGGAAGACTGTTAAGAGCTTTATCGAGAGCTTTGGTATCAGCCCCCAGATCCAAAAGAGCTGCTACGAACATATCACCGCTGATACCGCTGTTACATTCAACATATAAAGTACCCATCTGACACTCCTTTATGCTTTTGTCCTAGATTATACAGAACAAACGCATACAAAAAAACAGCGACTGATCATCAGCCGCTGTCCTTACAGATCAATAGTATCATCAGAAATAATTAGGTCCGACGCCCTCCGGTCTTAACACGATATATGAATCATCGAGCATTTCGACATCATCATAGCTCCAGTCGGGGTCAAGCTCCGAACAGTAATCACAGTCACACTCGAGGCAGGAAAAATAATTACCGCCGAAGTATGCATAATCCGCGAACTGTCTGGAATAACCCGTAAAACCGATGGAATTATAATAGACCATGTGTCTGTCGATCGCATTCTCGGCTACAAGTCTGTATGCCATAACGATCGCCCACTCGGAATCGAGTGATCTGGCGCAATTGCACTCGCCGGTCTCTCTGTCTACTACAAGGAACTGACCGGGACGCTTGAGCGTACTGATAACTCTGGATGTCGGCCAGGATGAACAATTTGTTCTGTTGAGTACCGTAACGGCAATGAGCACCTTATCCGTGATATCATCATCGGAATCCTTACCCTCGCCCTCAACTACTCTTGCAAAGAAGATAAAATCATCTTTGGAAAGTCCGCAAGCGTGTGCCTTAACTTCAGTATCCATGAAGAAACGCTCACTGTCGGTAGCGTTATTCCACATCAACTCGTAACGTGCAAATCTTTGTTGCTGGGTCTCGTAATGTTCGATATAAGCTGCATTAATTGTGGGTGAAAAAATAAAGAATACAAGACAGCTTATCATCGCAATGGAAAAAGCCTTAAGTCGTAAAATATGAATTACCTCTCTTTCACAATAAACATTCATTCTTACGGCATGTGTATTTTACAACCGTTCAGGTAAATAATGCAAACCTTTTTTTGCACTTGTCATATTTTGATGATATTTACCGAAAGAACACAATATATAGAGGGACATCGATGTCAATTTGTCAAAAAAAGTTACACTTTGATTAACAATATCATTCTTTATGTTTATAATATGCGCATGAAATCGAATAGTAATAACAACAAAAGACCTTCACAGGGCGGCAATCGTCCCATGAACAAAAAGCCGAATGCTTCTTCGAGAAGTAATTCTAACAGAGAGCTTCATAAAGCTCCTGCTCATGGTGTGGTTCCGAATCCGGATCCTCATTCCATCCCCCCGAAGCCCAATAAGATACCTTCTTCCCCTAATCGTCCTCCCGTGAGGAATGATCATAGGCGTCCTAATAATCCGAATTCCGGGAACCGTCCTTCTTCCGGCAGGAAAGGAAAACCCAAATACAGGATAAATGTAGTAGGTATTCTTACTCTTCTAATGATAGTGCTCGTTCTTATACTTGCCGTAGTCCTTATAGTCAAGGCTGTTCGAAAGGTAGCTGTCGGCGGAGATCCCAAGGCATCCGTATCCGAGACTGTTGAATCCGAGTCCGTTACAACTACACCCGAACCTACTCAGATAGATCTCGATATATTCGACGGCATCTACAGTCAGTATGCCATTATCATGGATGCCGAAGACGGTACGATCCTTAAAGGTCTTAATGAAGATACTCCCGCGGCGCCCGCTTCCGTCACCAAGATGATGACTGTCATAGTAGGACTTGAAAATATCGAAGACTTAAATGC
>CACZPC010000086.1 GCA_902782985.1 Oscillospiraceae bacterium | reverse complement strand
GATCGATAAGGTCAACAGGATCCTGACTGTTGAAGGAAAGGAAAAGAAGCTTACAAGCCTTGAATTTACTTTGTTGTCATATCTTGTTGATAATCCCGGAAGGCTTATAACAAAAAAAGAATTATTCGATAATGTCTGGAAAGATAAGTTTACTTCCGACGGGACGCTTAATGTTCATATCAGAAAGCTCAGAGAAGCTATCGAGAAGAATCCGCAGGATCCTTGCTACATAGTAACTGTCTGGAAGGAAGGATACAGGTTTATTCCGGAGACATTGGAATGAGACATAAGAAGTATATCTTTTTACTGCTACTCACATTTGTTATCGAGGCAATTATCTGTGCGAATCTTCTCGGCAGGATCGAAGAGACCAAGCAGGACCCTGTAGTTATCAATTCCTGTTTAAAGAGTGTTGAGACTAATTACGGAGATCCTTCTTCCTATGATACATCTGTTGATTATGTGATACTCGATATCAACTCAAATGTGGTATTTAAGACGAGGGACGGTCTTTCCGAGTCGATAAATAATGCAGTAAAAGCAGGTGAGACGATCCTTGATGTTGTCTCAGGCGATGAAGTGATCGGTAAGATGATCATTCATGATGATAATATGGCCGGGATAAAGGCGATTCGGGACAGACTGGCTGCTGCCGTTATAGTCATTTCGCTGATCCAGGTAACGGTTCTTACTGTTTTTTATATGAGGCTTAAAACCCGGATACTCGATCCTTTCGATAATATGACTGATTTTGCCGGCAGGATCGCAGATGGGGATCTTGACGTACCTTTGATCATGGACAGAAAGCATGTCTTCGGTAATTTTACAGAAGCTTTTGATATGATGAGATCTGCGATTAAGACCGCAAGGGTCAATGAGAAGAAAGCGAATAATGATAAGAAAGAAATGATCGCTAAGCTTTCACATGATCTTAAAACACCGATCGCGTCAGTTAAATCCACGTCTGAGATCGGATATGAACTTGCTTCGGAACCCAGGATAAAGGAATATTTTAACCTTATCAATTCCAAGACTGATCAGATCACTGCTCTGGTGGATAACCTCTTTAATTCGAGTGTTAATGATGTTACGGAACTGTCGGTTGCTCCGTCTCAGTTTGAAAGCAGTATCCTGGCGGAGCTTATCCGTAATTCGGACTATCTTAAGAAAGCCGGTGATATTACCGTACCTGTGTGCAATATCTATATCGACAGATTAAGATTTCAACAATCCCTGGATAACATATTCATGAATTCTTATAAATATGCGAATACTTCGATAGATGTATCATTTGTCCTGGATGATGAATATCTGAAGATGAAGATAAAAGATCACGGTAAGGGTGTTTCTGATGAAGATCTTCCTTTGCTCAAGAATAAGTATGCAAGAGGATCGAATTCTTCTGATAAAGACGGTGCAGGACTGGGACTTTATCTTACTGATTATTTTATGGAGCATATGAACGGACGTCTTATCCTTGATAACGAAGAAGACGGCTTTGCCGCGACTTTATGGATCAGGACGATTTAAGAACTATTTAAGACTTCCTTAAAGGCACTTAAGGGTTGATCTTTTAACATGGTGTCATATGGAGGTAATCGATATATGAAAACGATCATAAAGACAAAAAATCTGTGTAAGACATATTCCTGCGGCGGCGTGCAGCAGCATGTCCTTAAAAATATCGATCTTGAGATAAGAGAAGGGGATTTTACCGTTTTGATGGGACCGTCCGGTGCCGGTAAATCTACGCTCCTGTATTCGATATCCGGTATGGATAAGCCGACTCTGGGAAGCATCACATTCTGCGATGAGGATATAACCCGGAAGAATCCAGACCGGCTTGCTCTCTTCAGACGTAAGCATTGCGGTTTCGTATTTCAACAGACATATCTGGTGGATTCGATGAGCATCATGGATAATGTCTTATCAGCGGCGTTTCTTATCGATAATGATCGAAAGGCTGCTGTTGCCAAGGCTCGTGAGATATTAAGATCGGTAGATCTCGATGAGCAGCTCTGGGATAAGTTCCCGACACAGATCTCCGGCGGTGAAGCTCAAAGAGCCGGAATTGCCAGGGCACTTATTAACAATCCGGTCATGCTATTTGCAGATGAGCCTACGGGTGCTCTCAACTCGAAGACGGGAAAAGATGTATTGGATGAACTTACTAAGTTCAATAATGACGGTCAGTCAATAATTATGGTAACACATGATATTACCAGTGCTTTAAGAGGAAACAGGATCCTGTATCTTAAGGACGGAGAGATCGCCGGGGAACTTGATCTCGGGAGATTTAATACAGATGACAGGGAGAGACATACGTTGCTTCGTGATTTCCTTGGCGGAATGGGGTGGTGAACCATGAATAAGCTATTACTCCTTGCACATGCCCACTTCCGTAAGAACAGAGGTACCTCGATAGGTCTTTTGTGTCTTCTGGTTATTACTGCAATGCTCCTCGGGTTATCGATCCTTATGCTTACGGATGCTTACCCTCTTGCATCGACTGAGGCAGAGCGACTTGATTCCGGCGACGGTTTTTTCAGGATAACCGAAGATATGACCGGATTGGATGAAGATGTACTGGATGATATCCTTAAGGATGATACTAACCGTCATTATTCTTACAGTTGTTTGAATTACATTATGAGTGTTCCTTTTGCCGGCGGAGATATGTCATGCAATTTCCAGTTCTGCAATGAG
>CACZPC010000085.1 GCA_902782985.1 Oscillospiraceae bacterium | reverse complement strand
TTCTCCGGAAGGATCGCTTCCGGGATCGTAAGAGACAGAAAGACAAAGCCTTTTACCAGGACTAAGCAGCTTGCGGATAAGATCACCGAATATATGCCGGCTCACGGAAGAAACGAGGATCAGCATCCTGCAAGAAGATGTTTCCAGGCTTTGAGGATAGAGGTTAATCACGAGCTCAGTTCGGTAGAGAGACTTCTGACAGACGGCCCGAGATGCCTTAAGCCCGGTGGAAGGATGGCAGTCATATCTTTCCATTCGCTCGAGGACAGGATCGTTAAGGAGGCATTCAGAAAGCTTGAATCACCCTGTACATGTCCCAGGGATTTCCCTGTATGCGTGTGCGGCAAGAAGCCGCTTGGCGAAGTGATTACTAAGAAACCCGTAACGGCGAGTGATGAAGAGATAGAGAATAATTCGAGGGCGCATTGCTGTAAGCTTCGCGTCTTCGAGAGAAACAGCGTATTAGAGAGATAACTGCAGAAAAGAGGGGACGGCAATGGCCATTACGCAGACAAAAAAGATTACGAAGACAACTGAAGAATACTATACCGTGATCGAAGACCCGACCGCTCGCGAGGCCGTGCTCAATTTCTCTGACAGCCATTTTGAAACGGATGATTCCGAGAGGGACAGAGCTCATGAGCTCGAGATGAAGAAAAAGATCAGAAAGCTTACCAGAAGGAGAGCTTTTGAGACTGTTATATCCATTGGTCTTATCGTACTTGTAGGCGTATTCGTATGGCTTCTTATATTCCCCCAGATGGAGCTTTCCGAGATGAGCCGTGATAATTCGGATCTTAAGGATGAGATCTCAGTCCTTCGAAAGGATATCCTTGATTCCGAGGAGGATCTTAACGGTATAACGGATATGGACAGCATAAGGTCTCAGGCTCTGGCACTCGGAATGCAGGACCCTAATGCCAATCAGGTCGTTACGATCCCGATGCCTAATGTCGATAAGCTTGAGACGGTTACGGTCTACGATGAATATGGCATCAGCACAAATGCTTACAATAATGCGGTGAGTGATTTGGAACAATATTACATAGGTAATCCCGCTCAAAGCGATATAATAGAACCATGAAAATAAAAGAATGGTATTTGAAGAACCGACAGAATATTCCGATGTGGCTTACCATCGGAGTATTTGCTGTTTGCATGCTTGGTGCATTATTCCTGATATGTGATCTTTATAAGACGACAGTCATAGATTATGAGATCTATGCCAGAGCCGCATCGGATGATCAGTGGAAGCTTATGTCATATACATCGGGCAGAGGCATGATCTATGATATTAACGGCAATCCTCTTGCATCCAATACATATGACTATACTGTAGTCTGTTCGCCTAACTCCGTTGCAAGGAGTGAGAACTTCAACAGGGATCTTGTTATCACCGGTGTATCGGATATACTCGGCATCCCCGCTGAGGATCTGGATGCGATCATTCCCGCAGACCCCAATGATGCAAGTGATGCTCGTAATCAGGTGCTCGGTTGTGATATTACCAAGAATGTGACCGTAGAAGTCAAGGAGCAGCTCGAAGCATTCCTGAACGAGAATGATATTGACGGCTTCGGCTTTGTCGCCGTGCCTCAGAGATACTATAATTACGGTTCTCTGGCGGCTCAGGTCATCGGCTATGCAAGGAATGACGGTGTATCTCTTAATGGTATATACGGCCTTGAGGCCTATTATAATGATCTGTTGTCAGGTTCTGCCGGTTACAGATATTCCGAAGTAGACTCCAGGACCGACGGAGTTCTCCCTTATTCCGAAGCGACATCCATAGATGCCGTCGACGGAAGTAATATCGTGCTTAATCTGGATGTTAACATCCAGCGTATTGCCGAAGAGGCTTGCAGAAGCGCATATGATCAGTATCAGCCCAGAGGCGGTGTTACGGCAATAGTAATGCAGCCTTATACAGGTGCGGTGCTGGCTATGGTATCGCTTCCCGATTATGATCTTAATGACCCTTACGGCGTGCCCTATGGAATGGATCCTACGGCATGGAACGGATATGATGAGGATGCCAGGGTTCAGTATCTGCTTCAGAATGTATGGAGAAACAGATGTATATCCGATACCTATGAGCCCGGTTCTACCTTCAAGGCGCTGACGACCGTTATCGCTTTTGAAGAGAATCTGTTTAATGAGTATTCCGAATTCAGTGATGAACCTCAGACTTTCGGTGAATTCACCATTTCATGCTGGCTTCAGAAATCAGATAATTGTAATCATGGAACGGAAACACTTCTTGAGGGATTTGAGCATTCGTGTAATCCGATCTTTTCCACAATGGCTCAGTATATCGGTGTTGACCGATACTACGATTATGTTCATACATTCGGTTTTTATGAGACGACCGGAATCGACCTGCCTGCCGAAGGAATCGGTATCTTCCACGATAATCCGTCCGAGCTTGATATGTGCTGCCTTTCGTTCGGTGAGTCTGCTACTGTTACTCCTATTCAGCTTATTAACTCATATTGCTCGATAATCAATGGCGGTACGCTTATGGAGCCGCACCTTGTAAGATATATTACGGATTCCGAAGGTAATGTCATAGATGAGATAGAACCTGAGGTAATCAGGACCGTTATGTCCGAAGATACATCCTCTCGTGTTCGTGCATTGATGGCAGCCGTTGTTGAAGAAGGTACCGGTAGTGCAGGTAAAGTTCCCGGATATCAGGTTGCGGGAAAGACTTCAACATCCACTATAGATGTCGGCGAAGAAAAAGGTATGCACGTTCTTTCCTTCTCGTGCTTTGCTCCCGCCGATGATCCCCAGATAGCAGTTCTTGTTGTATTAAACAGGCCCGAAGACAGATCTGTAGGTTCGTCAGCTACTGCTTCAATAGCTGCTGATATCGTTGAAGGAACTCTTTCATATATGGGTGTCCCGAGAGTACTTACTGAAGCTGAGTACAATGAGATAAATCAAACTCATTGGATACTTGATGCATCTGATTGCGGAACGGCAGCAGAAGTAAGCAGAAGGCTTAGCGGCAATGGAATAGCGACGATCTACGGCGCACCCGGAATGAACGGTGATTCCGTGGTAGGTTATATCTATCCCGGTACTGATACCTGGGTGGGTTATAACGGTTTTGTGGTACTTTATCCCGAAGGCGATTATGAACCTTTAAGCACATCAGTTCCGAATCTTCAGGGAATGACTGCGATAGAGTGCATCGAGGCTCTTCGCGATGTTAATCTTAACTGTCATATCGAGGGTGATGTGACAGGTATATGTACCGAACAAAGTGACGCGTCAGGTGCTGTGGTCTATGCCGGATCGGTAGTAACCGTGACGTTAGTGGATGATAATCCGCAAGCAACAGAGCAGGATATAGATGAAGACAGTGCTACGGCTGAAGACGGCGTCGTGATGACCGAACCCGAAGAGACATATTATTCGGATGAAGAGGAATACACTCCGGGGGTAGGCTGATATATTCATTCTTTAAAATCGGAACGTTGTGTTATTATATTATAATAATATAACGGTCTGTTGGGAGACGCGGTAATAATGTCAGTAATTCTATCTACTTTACTTCAGGGTATCGAATATACTCTGCTTGCGGGCGATATCAGAAAGAGGATATCAGCCGTTGAATATGATTCCAGGAAAGCATGCGAAGGCAGCTTGTTTGTTGCAATAAAGGGTTTTACATCAGACGGTCATGATTATATTGCATC
>CACZPC010000084.1 GCA_902782985.1 Oscillospiraceae bacterium | reverse complement strand
GCGATGATCGCCATAACGATACCCGCAAGCACTGCAAATACGATAGAAGTATGAACTGCCTTGGATACGCTCTTATCGTCCTTTCGCCCTATAGAATTAGCTATGACGACATTAGCTCCGAGAGCAAATCCGATAAAGAGATTGACCGTTATGGATACCAGGGATGTATTAGCTCCTACGGCAGCCTGTGCCATAGAACCCATATCGCCCGTAAAATTTCCTACTATAGCGGTATCTGCGGCATTGAACAGTTGCTGAAGGATACCTGTCAGTGCCAGAGGAAGTGCGAACTTTAATATATTGATCCAGAGATTACCCGTGGTCATCTCTATATTACTGCGTGTTTTACTCATGCTAATATGAATATCACTTTATTTTAAATATAACAAGTGACAATTTGCTCATTTGATCAACGTCATATCGAGGCGGCTTGCCGCTGTATTTTTCCGGATTCAGATAATATACTTGTAAGTACAACAGATCTTCAAAGGAGGATTGCTATATGGGCATCATTGAGAAGTCTTTCAGGAACGGCGAAGTCATGATCAGAGAGGGCGATACCGGCAGGACCTTTTACAGGATCCTTGAAGGAAGCGCCACTGTATATTCCAATCTGGAAAAGAAAGATCAGATGAGGCTTGGCAAGCTTAATGAAGGTGAGTATTTCGGCGAGATGGCCATACTCGAGGACTATCCCCGAAGTGCTTCTGTAGTTGCCGTGGGCGACGTAAGACTCCTCGAGATACCGGAATCCGATATGAATGAATATTTCACCGAAGATCCCGACAGAATGGTAGATCTCGTAAAGCATATCGGAAACAGGATCCGCAATATGACTGCAGACTACGGCGAAGCCAAGAGCCTTCTCGACCAGCTTAGACGTTCCGACGCAGCCCGCAAGGATAAGTCATTATTCTCCAAGATCAAGAAACACATCGATCTTTACCAGTCTAATAAGAGCGATCTCTCCAAGCCGGATGCTTCTCTGTACAGTGATGCTTTCGCCCGGATGGCAAGTGACGATTCAAGCTGGATCAAGTCATACAGGAAGGGAATGTTCATCTGCAGAGAGGGCGATTCGGACGATAAGATCTATATCCTCATCTCAGGAGAGGCAAGCCTTTATATCAAATACCGTACCGATGACGAGCATAAGATATACGATGCATCCCCCGTCTTCGTGATCGGCGAGATGTGTGACGGAGGCAGAAACGCGACGATCGTCGTAGAATCGGACGATACAAAGGTCGAGATATTCAACCCGGATACTCTTAAGGAGGCATTTACCGCATCTCCGAATAAGGTGGATCTGCTCCTCCGACTCCTTTCGTACAGACTCAGGATACTGAATATCGATTTCCTCAACACATGCAAGGAAATCAAGGAAGATTACGAGAGTGCCTGATCGTATTTGCTGACAACAACTGCATAACAGAAAGGTGTTTTCTCCGGGAAGCACCTTTCTTTTATGACCCGTCGGAATCTGTCAGTACCCTTTCATGAGTTCCCAAAAGCAGATGGCACCCGCCGTTGCCACATTCAGTGAATCCACTCCGCGCTGCATCGGGATCATGACGCGGTAATCGCATCCTGAGATCACATCTCCCGGAAGTCCCGTACCTTCAGTCCCCAGCATAACAGCGACCTTATCATTAGAACGGATCTCATCGTTATCGACATTCGTCGAATCCTCCGTCAACGCCATGGCAACGGTCTTAAAACCGTTCTTTTTCAGAAGACCGATCAGACTGAGACCATCGGATTGCTCCAAAGAAGCCTGAGCCCACGGAATCTGAAATACGGTACCCATGCTCGCTCTGGTCGCACGCCTCGTAAGCGGATCCACAGAAGCATGTGTAAGCAGTACGCCGTCCATACCGAGAGCTGCCGCCGAACGGAAGATCGCGCCGACATTGGCGGGATTAGTAACATCCGTCAGCACGGCTATACGCTTCTTATCCCTGCAGAACTCCTCGAGAGATATAAGCGGCTTCCTCTTCATGAGCATCCACAGACCTCTTACCAGGTGGTGTCCCGTCATACCGACTACTACACTTCGGTCTGCTACATATACCGGAAGCTGCTCCGACGCATCTCGCCCCCAAAGCCTTTCGATCACATCGAATACCGGGGAAGCTTCTACATCAAGCCTTTCGGATTCCACCAGCATAGATACGGGCTCGTATCCCGCCTCCAAAGCACACGTTATCACATATGCGGTCTCGGCAATGAACAGTCCCTCTTCAGGGCCGTATATCGTTCTAAGTTGCCTCTCGGTAGCTCTTGAATATATCTCCGTCTCAGGAGCATTGATATCTTCGATCTTGATAAAATTCATAACATAACTCTAGCATTATGTGCCCGAAAGTTCTACATCAGAAGATCCTCATTCATC
>CACZPC010000083.1 GCA_902782985.1 Oscillospiraceae bacterium | reverse complement strand
GGATTCCTTCAAAAAAATCGTAATCGTTAATGGATCTTCAAAACCATGGAGAAATGATGAAGGATATGTAATCATGGGGATGAAATACTTTCTTTTGAATATCGATAGTTTGGATTTTTAACACCGTCAAACGTGTCAGAGCAGTAAAAAGTCAAAGTTACGATCCGGCTGACAAAAAGCTCAGATGCCGAGTTCAAACTTTAACTGCGGCTCCATGGGCTCGTAGTCCCGCATCTCAAAGTCATCGATAGTTATCGTCTTGATATCGACACCCTTCTCGCACTTGAGAACGAGGGTCGGCTCCTTGTCGGAGGCTGATGCCTTAGCGCGTTCCATGAGCACATGAGCATTGTCTACATGGCGGTCGTAGATCTGTTCGTTAGCAACGAAATGCGTGAAGACTCCGGGTTCGTATCCCGTAGCTCTTGCGATCATCATGAGTAGTGCAGCATACTGGATCTCATTGATACCGCCTGCTCCTGAAGCCGTGAGCATATCGCCGCTTCGCTGGATCATGCACATATCAAGATATTCGCCTCTTACGTTCCATATGGTAAGGAATGCGCAGGGTGCAAGACCGGGGGTCTCGCGAAGATCAGTCTCTTGCCAGAGCGACATGATCTTGCGGCGTCCGTACGGATCTTCCTTTATGTCCTTGATAAGGTTATCTATGAGGTCGTAGCGCTTTACCGTAGCTCCGTAACGCTGACCGATGGTGCCGTCGCCTATATCCCACGGTGTCCACCATGTGACACCCATCTCTTCCATTTCCTTAAGGTTGTTGGTCGGGTTCTTATAGATCGTAAAGATCTCACGGATACCTGTCTTCCACGCCTGCTTTCTCAATGTGCAGATCGGGAATTCCCCCTTGGAGAGGTCATACTTACGCATTACGTGATTGACACTTATCGTGTGGGCGGGAGTGCCGTCCTCGTATCTCGGTCTCGGATCAATATCCTTGTAGCCGTTCTGAAGAATGTTCTCGATATCGGATACGAGATATTTGTCTGCCTTGGTCATGAGTAAGCTCCCCCGTGATTATGATGTGATTAGTATAACAGATTTTGCCCTATGTTATACTGATACAGACAGGGATCTTTGCATCTCAAATGATCCTATCCCCAAGGAACTTTATGAGTGATACAGACGGTATGGACATAAAAGATAACAGAAAAGATCTTGGAAGCATCTTCGATACCGCAGTGTCTTTATATGACAGGATGCGTCCGGGGTATGCTGCGGAATTATACGATGCGATCTTTGATTATGTTCATATCGATAAGGACAGCCGCGTTGTTGAAGTCGGAAGCGGCAGCGGACAGGCAACGCTTCCCGTACTTAAGACGGGATGTCACCTGACGGCTGTCGAGTATGGAGAGAACTTCTCGAAGCTCCTTGGAGATAAGTTCAGGGAGTATCCCGGATTTAATGTCATTACGGGAAGATTCGAAGAAGCAGAGCTTCCCGGGAATTCTTATGACCTTATCTTCTCGGCGACTGCATTTCACTGGGTCCCGGAAGATGTCGGATACACTAAGGTGTATTCGCTCTTGAGGAAGGGCGGTGCTTTTGCGCGCTTTGCCAACAGACCCCGTATCGGAAAGGATGCACCCGGGCTTGTACGTGAGATAGATAAGATCTATGACGAGTACTATAACCGCTACTATGATATCAGGAGCGGTACAAGGGAATGGTTCACTGAGGAAAAGGCAAAAGAGATATCAAGGATACCTTCAAAATACGGTTTTGAAGATATCAAATACCGCCTCTTCTACCGGGAGAGAGTCTTTACTTCCAAAGAATATGTTCAGCTGCTGGGAACATATTCTGATCATATTGCGATAGAAGAAAGTACACGAAATGCATTCTTCTCTAAGATAGAAGATGCGATCGAGCATAACGGCGGTGCTATCACCATAAGCGATACGATGGATCTTGAGCTGGCAAGAAAAGTGTGACCCGAAGCTTCGATAGCGCCTAATAATCAAGTTTTCTTTAGTCTGTGCTATAATAGTATCAGTCTGAGGTGGATATCTCAGCTGGGTAAGAAAAGGCGTTGATCATTAATAACCAGCATACCATGGAGCTTTGATATGAGGCGTACCGGAAGTAGGAGCACTGTTACCGTAGCGATCATCGGCGGATTGATCTTTCTCCTGATCCTGACGATAGGAACTGTCCTGACGGGATTTATGGCTACGAAGGATACTACAGATGCGGTTGAATCCGTAAG
>CACZPC010000082.1 GCA_902782985.1 Oscillospiraceae bacterium | reverse complement strand
CAAGCTCGATCCCGGCATGAAGATGATGCTCACTGAAGTCATTCATCATATCCCTGAAGGTATTTCACTCGGTGTGATCTACGCAGGTCACTTTATGCAGACTACATGGATATCTGCATCCGCAGCTGTTGTGTTGGCCATAGCTATCGCTATCCAGAATATCCCCGAGGCGCTCTTTGTCTCACTTCCCATACGTGATAAGGGAGAGACGAACGGTAAGGCATTCTTCATGGGCGTAGTATCCGGTGTTCCGATCCCTCTTCTCGGTATCATAACAGTTATCGTCGTATTGCTTTTTCCTGCGGCCCTTCCTTACATAATGGCAGCATCCGGCGGCGCTATGATATATGCGACTATCGAAGAGATCCCGTTGATCGCAACTAAGAAAGATAATGACAAGGGTGCATTAGCCTTCATAATCGGATTTGCGATCGTTATGTTGATGGTTTTCTTCCGTCAGGGCTGATATTTCATCATAATTTGATTTAACTTTAACCTTGCTGTGATATAATCACCTTTGGGTTAGCTTACGCTAATTTGCAACAGCATTTGAGACGATCTGTTTCTGGGCGTCCGTACAGGGAATAATGGAGGAGATGGCCATGGATAAAGATATGAAGGCCCCCGATCCCGAA
Organism: Oscillospiraceae bacterium; assembly: GCA_902782985.1. Taxonomy (GTDB): domain Bacteria; phylum Bacillota; class Clostridia; order Saccharofermentanales; family Saccharofermentanaceae; genus Saccharofermentans. The sequence continues at coordinate 2,457 of CACZPC010000082.1, read as the reverse complement.
TGGCTTATATCCATACTGAGGAAGTGATCCTGTACCGGAACATATTTCTCGGAAGACAGGAATGGAACTTATCCTCTAAAGGCAACTGAAGTTAACATAACTAAGCTTATAATGTGAATCTCAGTTGGTGGACTAAGTTATTTCGCACATCTACAATTATGTTAACAATAGTTGCAAAGGTGTGATAAATATGAGAAAGCACTACTTGGATAACATTAAGTGGACAGTACAGATACTTGTGGTCTTATATCATTTGTTCTTTATGTATGCGAGTTCTGAGATATCGATCCCGAGTGTATACGGACAGATAACAAAAGAGCCTTTCGTATTCGGTGATATCTGTCAGTATGCGGTCTATCCCTGGTTCATGACGGTACTCTTTATTGTCTCCGGTATAACTTCTAAGATCTATCTTGATGATCATACGGATAAGGAGTTTGTTAAGAGCAGGACAACGAAGTTCCTTGTACCTTCGACATTGGGGATTCTTGCATTCGGATATGTTCAGGGCTATCTTAATATGGCTTTGAGTGAAGGGGCATTCGATTCTGTGAAGGAATTACCCGCAATAGTTAAATATCTCATAATGTGCGTAAGCGGAACGGGAGTTCTGTGGTTTCTTCAGGTGCTCTGGGTATTATCGATAGTCCTTGTTATCGTAAGAAAGATAGAGAAGGGACACCTGTGGAAAGTATGCTCTAAGACGAATATAGTGATACTTTTTTTATTGGCTGTGCCTTTTTACGGAGCAGGCCTTATCCTTAATGCACCTGTTATCACTGTATACAGAATGGGTCTTTACGGTATCGCTTTCTTCTCGGGTTACTTTATCTTCTCTCATGAAGAAGTTATCGAAAGGATCAAGAGATACCTGCCATTATTTGCTGTCTCGGCCGCAGCAACAGGGATATTATTCTGTGTTATCAACTACGGCGAGAACTATGCGACGGCACCTGTAAACAGAACGATAGTATATGCCTTCTTCGCTTACTACATGAGTGTTACCGTATTGGCATTTGCAGCGAAGTTTATGGACTTCCGGACAGACTTTACTTCATGGATGAGCAAGAGGAGCTTCGGACTTTATGTATTCCACTATCTGGGTCTGTCGGCTGTTGCTGTATTTATTGCAGGTAAGTTCGATCTTCCGGCAGTTGTCATCTACATCCTGTCTGCCATATCAGCCTTCGGAGGAGCATTACTTCTTAATGCTATAATATCAAGGATACCGTTCTTCCGCTTTGCGATCCTCGGAATAAAAAAGGAAAAGGTGAGAAAAGATGTTAAAGGATAATCTTGTTCAGCTTCGTAAACTTAATAAGATGACGCAGGAAGACTTAGCCGATAAGGTAGGTGTTACGCGTCAGGCGATAGCAAAGTGGGAGTCAGGTGAATCGGTTCCCGACTTAGAGAAGAGCAGGATACTTGCCGATACATTCGGAGTTACTATCGACGATCTTATAAAGCACGAGTCTACCGATAACTTAGGCCTCGGCATAGCCCCAAGGGGCAAGCATCTCTTCGGTATCGTCACGGTAGGAGATAAGGGACAGATAGTGATCCCCGCTAAGGCAAGGAAGATATTCGATATCAATCCCGGTGACAGTCTGGTGGTATTAGGCGATGAAGGAACAGGTATCGCGATAATGAAGAGCGACGGATTCCTTAAGATCGCAGATAAGATAAGAAAGGGACTGTGATATCACAGTCCCTTATTCATTGCTTGAAGCCTCTCGAAAAGATCATCAGAGGAAGAGCGACAGGTCGTTATCGAGCCTCATGATCTTAACCATATCGCCGGGCTTGACATCATCGGCTTTTGTCTTTATAAAGCTGAGATCTAAATCTTCAAGGCCCTTAACCTTGTAACCCTTGTCTGTCTTTGTAATGATCTCTCCCTGATAGAAATCGTAATCGCCCTTTTTGATGGAACTGTTTGTATGGACGATGTTATAGATCGAATAGATGGGGAATATGAGAACGATTATGTAAGCGATGACCATCTTTACACTGTAAAAGATGATACCTGCAAATGCCACCAGTGCAAAAACGATGGCGAATGCTACCACAAACAATACGACGGATCCGATAAACATAGCGAATGCACCGTTCTTGGATGCTGATAATAACTCTTTCTCTCTTGTCTCATCGATAGTGATCTTAGTGACGCTCTGATTCTCACAAGCTTCATTAACTGCCCATTTGGGGTCTCTGGCCATATCCAATCTCCTTTTCTGTTCAATAACCTGTTTAATCTATCACTATGATAATGATAATTCAATCGTATAAGAGGAGAATCCGAACCGGATAAAAAAGGACTGTGATGATCACAGTCCTTGGTGTTCGTATTATTTCTGCTGATGTTCCTTATGGTATTTCTTCAGCGTCTTAAATGTCTTGGGGCTGATAACGTGCTCGATGCGGCATGCATCTTCTTCGGCTGTCTTCTTATCGACT
>CACZPC010000081.1 GCA_902782985.1 Oscillospiraceae bacterium | reverse complement strand
CCCTTGATCGTCCTGACCTTTTCTTTACAGAGGAGACCCCTATACATACCAGTAGCCCCTATTCTTCTTCAAAAGCTGGAGCAGATCTTCTTGTAATGGCTTACTACAGGACATACGGACTTCCCGTGACTATCTCACGCTGTTCCAATAACTACGGACCTTATCACTTCCCCGAGAAGTTGATCCCTCTTATGATCGCTAATGCTCTGGCAGATAAACCTCTTCCCGTATACGGTGAAGGCTTAAATGTACGTGACTGGCTCTATGTAGAGGATCACTGTAAGGCCATCGACCTTATCATTCATAAGGGTAAGATCGGCGAGGTCTATAATGTCGGCGGTCATAACGAGATGAAGAATATCGATATCGTTAAGCTTATCTGTAAGAAACTGGATAAGCCCGAGTCGCTTATTACTTTCGTTACCGATCGTAAGGGTCACGATATGAGATATGCTATCGATCCTACCAAGATCCATAACGAACTTGGCTGGCTTCCCGAGACGAAGTTTGCTGACGGTATCGATAAGACTATCGATTGGTATCTTACCCATAAGGAATGGTGGGAAGACATTATCTCAGGCGAATATCAGAATTACTACGAGAAGATGTACGCTAATCGATGAGACGCCCTAAGAGACGGAAGATAACAATAAATGATTCGAAAGCATCCATACTTATCGGTATGGTTGCTTTTGTGTTATCTTTTCTTCTCCAGATGCTTTTTGTCTATAAGTGGAGCTATTTCAGATATGCTGCCGAAGAGTTCCGAATAATGGCTATGGGAGCGGATGCATCGGGTTTTTCCTGGAATGCTTTAACATCCGATGTCTCTTCCGGCGGAGTTTTTTATCTTCCTGTACTTAAACTCTTATTCAGTCTTGGCGCCAGCGGCAATGCCGTATACAGAGTTATGAGGTGGATAATGGCATTTATATGTGCCATTCCCGCATATCTTACTATCAGGATAGCCGTCGGATATTATGGTCTTGAGAAGAAGACTGCATTCCTTCTGGGTATGGTAAGCGTAGCTGCGGGCTTAGTCCGTGCCACCTCGCTGAGAACAGAGAATCTCCTTGTATTATTCACCTGGATCGCTGCATATGAATTGATCAAGTATTCATTTGCCTCCAAGCGTATATGGCGTATCGTTCACAGCATAGTTGCTTCACTGGCGATATCTTTCCCGGTGCTAGCGGACATCAGGACATTTGTTATCTTACCTGCCCTGATTATCACAGTATTGGTATTCAGACTTCGTATGAAGAGATGGGTCATAGACCCAATAGTATCTGTAATAGTGTTGACGGCAAGTCTTCTGATCGGTTCATTTGTGATCGATCATATAGTGGTCACTTATTCTGCCGGGCAGGAGTGGGAGACGTCGCTCTTTAAGATCTGGGGAGGATACTTCTACGATATTGCAAGAGGTGCTCAAAGACTTCATATGTCTCATGCGATAAGAGGTTTGTTTGATATCTTGTTTTCCAATATCTGGATGACTGCCGTATTCTCGTGCGGAGTGATCATGATCGGTTTTGTAGGTGTTATAGAAGTCGTAAGAAATAAGAAGAGTCACGCTTTCGGGATCGATCCTGTCTTGTTTCTGCTCGGGATCGCTACATTCCTGGCGATCGCAGTCTATTCACTGATATCTCTTAAGACCGGCATCTTTATTCATCTTCATGATGACTCTCCGAATAATAAACTGTTTGATATAGGGTATTACGGTTATCTGCTGGTCCCTATGCTTATAATGGAGATGATAAAACTTGTAAAGTACGGAAGGGAAACGTTTAATACACTCATCTCCTCGATGATCATTATCATTGCATCCGGTATATACATGATCGTAAGTGTGATCATTCCCGCTCTCCAAAACGGACATGCTTCCATGAAGTGGTGGTTCGGATATGAGACATCTTTTCTTGTAATGCTCAATCAGTGGGCAGATAAGGATACCGGAATATGGTTCTTTATCTTTCCTACTGTAATAATACTGTTCCTTATGTGGTGCTACCACAAGTCTTCCGAGTTTAAGACGGCAATATCACTGATGCTGCTGGTGGCCGTAGTCCAGTATGGCTATATTGAATATTATTGGGCTAGTAAGGCTGATTACAGAGGATCTTATGATACTTTCATCTATTATGTTAATGAGGGTGTGTTAAATACTGCGGATATTACGGATGTCTATATCGATTCGGATGCCCAGACTGCCTACTCGATGCAGATGGCGTTACCTGAATTGACCATTCATGTGGGAGTCCCGGAAGAGCTTAGCAGGAATATGATAATCCTATCTCCTGATACGTCCTATTCGGTGTGCAGGAAGTATCATCTTACCGGAGGCTATCGTGCTACTTACCTTGACGGCAACGAGAATCTTATAACCAACGATGACTATGTAGTCGGACTTCTGCGTGATAATCAGTTTGTTTACCGAGCTGATGACAGATCATCGGAATATGTATCTTATCTTTATCAGACGATATTCGGTCGTGAAGCTGATCCTGAAGGTCTTAATTCCTGGAGTTATCAGCTTATTGGCGGTGATGTGGAGCCTTCGGATATCATTCTTGCGTTCTTAAGAAGTGAAGAATTCGGAAATCGTGACTTATCAAATAAGCAGATTGCAGATATAATGTGCCGCGCTTTCTGGGGCAGGGGTGCCAATAAGGTCGTGATCCATGAGATCTGCGACAGGCTGGATCACGGAGAGAATACAGATGATGTAGCTCCTTACTTCATGAATGATGACAGGTTCGCTTCGATGCTTCGAGGTTACGGCCTCCACGATAACGATGCCGATTATGTGGATGGGTTTATCCGTCGTACATATCTTACGTGCATGGGGCGCGGAGCGGACGAATCGGGGCTTGAGTTCTTCGGCGAGCAGATAAGAAACGGTGAAATGTCTCCAATGGAACTTGTTAATACGCTTATTGCAAGTGAAGAGTATACTGATAAGGGATACTCTACGGCTCATACCGTAATATCGATCTACATATTGTATACAGGTACTTATCCTGATATGAATATCGTAAATTCATATGCAGAACAGATCGATTCGGGTACAATGACATATGAGGATCTCGAAGAGAGACTCGAAGGCACGATGGCTTATCGTGAGATGATAAGAGATTATAATCTTGATGAGTATATTTAAGGAGTTACAGGAATGAGTGATAAATACACTATAGCAGTAGCCGGAACAGGATATGTCGGACTTTCCCTTGCTACTTTACTTGCAAGAAAGGTAAAGGTCTATGCGGTCGATATCGTACCTGAGAAGGTCGATGAGATCAATCAGGGCAAGTCGCCCATAGCTGACAAGGAAATCGAGGATGCACTTGCTTCAGGTGATCTGGATCTTACTGCTACGCTTGATGCGGAGAAGGCATATGCGGAGGCTGATTATGTAATTATTGCCACCCCTACTAATTACGATCCGCAGAAGAATTTCTTCAATACCAAGGCGGTAGAGGCCGTTATCGATATCGTTATGAAGGTCAATCCCGATGCGATCATGATCATTAAGTCAACGATCCCCGTAGGCTTCACAGCCCATATCAGAAAGACCAAAGGTAGCAATAATATCCTTTTTTCACCGGAGTTCTTAAGAGAGGGTAAGGCTCTTTATGATAATCTTTACCCGTCCAGGATCATTGTCGGTACGGATCTTAAAGATGAGCGTCTTAAGAAGGCAGCGGAGGACTTCGCAGGATTACTTGCAGAATGTGCAGAGAAGAAAGACGTTCCTCAGATGATCATCGGTTTTACCGAAGCTGAGGCCGTTAAGCTTTTCGCTAATACATATCTTGCTCTTCGAGTTTCCTATTTTAACGAGCTTGATACATATGCCGAGATGAAGGGACTTGATACCAAGCAGATCATAGACGGAGTATGTCTTGATCCCAGGATCGGATCTCACTATAATAACCCTTCTTTCGGATACGGCGGTTATTGTCTTCCGAAGGATACAAAGCAGCTCCTTGCCAATTATGGCGATGTGCCTGAGAACCTGATCGAGGCGATCGTAGAGTCCAACAGGACCAGGAAGGACTTCATTGCCGAGCGCGTTCTTGATATGACCGGAGCTAATACTTACGAAGGTTATGATTCTGATGCCGAGAAGCATTATAAGAATGTGGTCGTCGGTGTATTCAGGCTTACGATGAAGTCCGGATCTGATAATTTCCGACAGAGTTCTATTCAGGGTGTTATCAGGCGTGTCAAGGCCAAGGGTGCCAAGGTCATCATCTATGAGCCGATGCTTGATAACGGTGAGCTCTTCTACGGCGACGAGATCGTCAATGACCTTAAGAAATTCAAGGAGCTCAGTGATGTCATCATAAGTAACCGATATGACGAGTGCCTCGATGATGTTAAGGATAAGGTATATACGAGAGATATATTTAAGAAAGATTAATTGATCAGGAGATATAAAATGAAGTTTTTTGTAACAGGTGTAGGCGGTCAGTTAGGGCACGACGTGATGAATGAGCTGAAGTCCCGCGGACACGAAGGTGTAGGATCAGATATCCAGCCGGAGTACAGCGGTGTTCAGGACGGTTCTGCAGTTTGTTCTATGCCATATGTACAGATGGATATCACGGATGCGGCATCAGTTGAGAAGGTCCTTAAGGATGTTGATCCTGACGTAGTCGTTCACTGCGCAGCATGGACTGCAGTAGATGCTGCCGAGGATGAGGAGAATAAGGCCAAGGTCTTCGCTATCAATGCTCAGGGCACTGAGAATATTGCCCGTATCTGCCGGGAACTTGACTGCAAGATGATCTATATCAGTACCGACTATGTATTTGACGGTCAGGGCACGACTCCCTGGACACCCGATTGTAAGGATTATGCTCCCCTTAATGTTTATGGCGAAAGCAAGCTCAAGGGAGAACTTGCAGTATCTTCTGCTCTGGAAAAATACTTTATCGTCCGTATCGCTTGGGTATTCGGATTGAACGGCAAGAACTTCATCAAGACTATGCTCAATGTCGGTAAGAAATTCGATACCGTCCGCGTAGT
>CACZPC010000080.1 GCA_902782985.1 Oscillospiraceae bacterium | reverse complement strand
GTCATGAGTACGAGCGTTATCATCGTGGCTCCGGAAATATCGATCATGGTCCTGGCAACAAGGATCGCCAGCATCATTATCAGCGGGAATATAAGAAGCCTTAAAGCGGCTACAAGATAAGACTTATAATCCACGAAAAGCTTTTTTACGTCTACCGTGGCAAATGACGATCCCAGAAGTATCATCGACAGAGGAACGCTCATGTCGCCGACGATATCCACGGCATCAACGATAAACAAAGGGACTCTCCAGGGGATCACGAATAGTATGACCGCCGCTACGGACGCGATGGATACCGGGTTGTTGAGCATTTCGAGGATCGTATGCCTCTTACGGGAGATCAGATGGACTCCGTAAGTGAAGAAGAAGAGGTTATATACCAGATTGTAGATAGCCGCAAGCAGCAGACCGGCATTACCGAGAAGGCTGTACATCAGCGGAAGACCGACAAAGCTCGTGTTGGCAAAGACCGACATGGAGATGAAGATCCTCTGCTCCGCCTCCTCCATGGGCAGCTTTCGCATCACGATCCTGAGCACCACAAGAGAACACAGGAAGTATGCACAGGCTGCACCGCCTACTGCGAAGATAGATCTGAGCATCTCCCGGGAATATTCATACTGACTGGATGTAAGGATGGTAAAAGGGAGCACCGCACGAAGGAGGATCTCCGTCATCGTACTCTGCGTCCTCTCGTCTATCATGCGTCTCTTACGGAGCACGAAGCCGACAAGGATAGTTACCGCCATCTCAAATAAGACTTTGTAAAGTTCCCGCATTCCTTAAGATCATTTACCTTTCATCCGCGTTCTGAGCAAAGCTTGCCCTGACCGCTTTCTTATATTCCGCAAGAAGCATCCGCGCCTCCGAAGAAGACCTCTTCGGCACATAAGTCTTGCTGGAGTAATATAAACCTTTTAGCTCCTGAACGGAAGAGAAAAATCCCGTTTGAAGTCCCGACAGGAGTCCGACTCCCATAGCCGTCATCTCATCAGACCTTGCTCTGGTGATGGTCACGCCCAGAAGATCCGCCTGAAGCTGCATAAGAAAGTCACTTGCGCAGACGCCGCCGTCGACCTTCATATGAGAAGATACTATTCCGGTATCGCTCATCATGAGATCGACCAGTTCCGTGACCTGATAAGCTATGGATTCCACACCCGCACGGACTATATGATTTCTGCCCGAGCCCCTCGTAAGGCCGACGATAACGCCCCTTACATCGGGATCCCAGTAAGGCGCTCCGAGTCCCGTAAATGCCGGGACAAGATATACTCCGCCGTTATCCTCAAGTGAATTACAGACATCATCGCAGTCGGACGGCTTATCAATAAGCCTCATCTCGTCCTTGAGCCAACTGATCACCGACCCGCCCTGAAAGACGCTGCCCTCGAGTGCATAAGTCGTCACACCGTCTATGGACCATGCCGCGGAAGTAAGAAGTCCGTTCCCGGATATTACGGGATTATCGCCGATGTTCATCAGCGTAAAACATCCCGTACCGTAAGTAGTCTTGGTATCTCCCTTATCAAAGCAGTTCTGTCCGAAAAGCGCCGCCGCCTGATCGCCTGCCACTCCGCAGATATGAACGCCGTTTAAGGAAAGGAGCGCATCGCACTGATCGGGAGTAAATCCCATAAGTATGAGCTCCTCCCTGTTAAATTCCACCGCACCGAAATCCGAGCACGACGGAGCAGGCGTCGCAAGACATCTGCCCGGTATGCCGAAGAGATCAAGAAGTTCCTCGTCATATTTAAGTTCATGAATATCAAAGAGCATGGTCCTCGAGCAGTTGGAATAATCGGTAAGGAAGCTCTTCCTGTGAGTGAGCCTGTAGATCAGAAAAGAATCCACCGTGCCGAAAAGCATTTCGCCGGAAAGCGCGGCCTTCTCGGTGCCGGGGACATTCTCCAGTATCCAGCGCATCTTTGTAGCGGAAAAATAAGGATCGAGCTTTAATCCGGTCTTGGCCGTGATCTCTTTCTCACGTTCCTTATATACTGCTCTCTTGCAGATATCGGCCGTCCTCCTGCACTGCCATACGATGGCATGACAGACGGGTCTGCCGGTCAGCCTTCCGAACGCGATCGTCGTCTCACGCTGATTAGTGATGGCGATGCTGTCAATATTCGATATCGCATTCGGATTTGAAGTGAGCAGATCCGCCATACACTTGAGCACCGAGACGTAGATCTCCTCCGCATCGTGCTCGACGAATCCGGGCTCGGGGTAATACTGCTTTATCGGAACCGACGATGAGGGGATAAGCTCCCCGCTTCCGTTAAGAAGAAATGCTTTCGTCGATGTCGTACCCTGATCTACCGTCAAGATGTAATCAGCCATATCAGTCCCCTTTGCCTTTCGCCGTCACATATAAAGACTCATCTTCTGTAGAGCCTGTTAAGTTCCCTGAACCATTCATTATCGATACCGTCCAGATCCTCCTTGGAAAATCTGACCTGCCAGTTTCCGGTAGCCGTACCGGGGATATTGATCCTCGTATCTCCGCCGTAGCCGAGCTGATCCTGTATCGGGATTATCGCGCAGTCGGCATGACTCATCCAGAGAGTCTTGATCACGGCTCTTATGGACGCACTCCTCGTACCGCCGTCTCCCCAGTTATTGCCTTCGAATCCGCAATACTTGAGGCATTCGGCACGCTCGTTCTCCGGAGCCTCCCAAAGCCAGCCGAGCATCGTATTATTATCATGAGTACCGGTATAGGCTACGCAGTTCTTCGGGAAGTTATGGGGCAGGTAGCCGCTGTCCTCCCAGGGATTAAACCCGAACTGCATGACGCGCATACCGGGAAGTCCTGATGCCTCCATAAAAGCATCAAGGTCGGGAGTCTTCTCACCCAAGTCCTCGGCAATAAGTCTGCTCGAATCGCCGAATCTCTTATTAAGAACATCGAAGAACTGAAGGCCGGGACCCTTGACCCACTCACCTGTCCTCGCGGTCTTCGACTCGGAAGGGATCTCCCAGTAAGACGAGAAAGCCCTGAAATGGTCGATCCTTAAGATGTCGTAGAGCTTATAATTCTCCTCGATTCTCGTCATCCACCACTCATAATCCGTTTTCCTGTGCTTATCCCAGTCATATATGGGATTGCCCCAGAGCTGTCCGTCCTCGCAGAAATAATCGGGAGGTACGCCCGCTACCTTCTCGAAGATATAAGCGGTCTCGGGGATCTCGTCATCTTCATCCTTTTTCTTGATCTTCCTGCCGGGTTTTGCCATCTTGAACATCTCACGGCCCGCCCAGACATCGGCAGAATCGCAGGAAACATAGATCGGCATATCGCCTATGATCTTGATCCCGTTATTATTGATCTCGGCCTTGATCTCCTGCCAGTCGGACATGAAGATATACTGCACGAATGCGTGGAAGAGGTAATTCTCCTCTTTCTTAAGTGCATCTACGGCACTCTTCTTGTAATTCTTCAGATCCTCGTCATCCCACTGCCACCAGGCCTTCTTATAGAACTTGTCCTGAGCACAGAGATATGCCGCCACATCCTGTGCCCATTTATTCTCTTCGAGGAATGCGTTCACTTCGCTCTTCAATTTATCATCGGCTCTCGAAAAAGCCAGACGGAGCATCTTCTCGCGCTCGATGCGAAGATAATCGTAATCTATCCTCCACTTATTGACATTATATTCCTGAGCTACGACCTCACCCGCATTAAGAAGTCCCCTCTTCATAAGCCTTCTGGGGTCTATAAAAAGCCAGTTGCCGGCGAAAGCGGAGAAACTCTGATACGGCGAATCTCCCGATCCCGGATACGAAAAAGGCAATACCTGCCAGTACTTCATCCCCTGTTCCTTAAGCTGTCTGCTGAAAGCTATCGCCTCCTCGCCCAGGACACCTATCCCGAAAGGCCCCGGGAGTGATGCGATGTGCATCAGCACTCCTCCTCCACGTTCCATAACTTCCTCCTTTGCGACTTAGCCGCAAACTGTGTATAATAGTTTGGCTTTTATTTAAAACCACTATTTGTATATTATAACATTACCGAGGTGCAATGATGAGTTATTCTACAGAGGAAGAGATCAGGAGAAGACGTACTTTCGCGATCATATCTCACCCCGATGCAGGTAAGACGACAATGACGGAGAAGCTCCTTCTTTACGGAGGTGCCATCCATATGGCAGGTTCCGTCAAGGCTCGAAAGGCTGCACGCCACGCCACATCAGACTGGATGGAGATCGAGAAGCAGAGAGGTATCTCTGTCACTTCCTCCGTAATGCAGTTCAATTACGACGGTTATTGCATCAATATCCTCGATACTCCCGGTCACCAGGACTTCTCCGAGGATACGTATCGTACCCTCTGTGCCGCTGACGCCGCAGTCATGCTCCTCGACGGCGCCAAGGGTGTCGAGGCACAGACCATAAAGCTCTTCCATGTATGCCGCAACAGAGGCGTGCCGATCTTTACATTCATCAACAAGATGGACCGTGCCGCCAAGAATCCTTTCGATCTTATCGACGAGCTCGAGAAGGTCCTCGGCATCCGCTCCACACCCGTCAACTGGCCTATCGGTACAGACGGTGACTTCGAAGGTGTATTCGAGAGGCAGTCAGGCGAAGTCCTCCTCTTCGACTCATCCAATCAGGATCACGGTGCATCCATGGTCAAGCAGGCCGTTGCCGGCATCGACGATCCCAAGCTCAAGGAACTCATGAGTCCTGTCCATTATGAGACTCTCCGAAATGATATCGAGCTCCTGGATATGGCAGGCGACGAGTTCGACCTCAAAAAGATCCTTGCAGGTCAGCTTACCCCCGTATTCTTCGGTTCGGCTATCACCAACTTCGGTGTCGAGACTTTCCTCAAGCATTTCCTTGAGATCGCTCCCATGCCTCAGCCTCATCATGTATCTGATGAGATCGCTACGGTAGAGCCCACCGACGAGATGTTCTCCGGATTCGTCTTCAAGATCCAGGCTAATATGGATCCCAATCACAGAGACCGCATGGCCTTCATGAGAATATGCTCCGGTAAGTATGAGAAGAATATGTCCGTTAACCACATGAGACTGGGCAAAAAGATCACTCTAGCTCAGCCGCAGCAGTTTATGGCTCAGGACAGAAATATAGTAGAGGATGCATATGCAGGTGATATCATCGGTGTATTCGACCCCGGTCACTTCCGTATCGGCGATACGCTCATATCCTCTAACAGAAAGTTCGAATTCGATCCGATTCCCGTCTTCCCGCCCGAGAATTTCGCTAAGGTACAGCCTAAGGATTCCATGAAGCGCAAGCAGTTCCTTAAGGGTATCGAACAGTTGTCCGAGGAAGGTGCGGTACAGCTCTATAAGCAGCCCGACATCGGTACCGAGACCTATATCATGGGCGTAGTCGGTATCCTCCAGTTTGACGTACTCGAGTATCGTCTCAAGAGCGAATACGGTGTTGATATCCTTCGTACTCCTCTGAGCTACCGCCTCGCAAGATGGGTAAAGAGTGATGCGACTCCCGATTTTGATTATCACGACCTTACGCTTACTTCCACTTCGATGCTGGTACTTGACCGTGATGACGAGCCCGTCGTGCTTTTCGAATCAGACTGGGCTGTCGACTGGGCAGTAGACCATAATGAAGCATTAAAGCTCAGGTTCGAAGATATCCACAGCAAGTGATCCCGTAGCATTTCGCCGGATCTCATAAGCCGGTAGTAATATCCCCCCCGAAGTCAGACATGAAGTGACACCCGGAAGATGTATATAATTTCCGAAGTTCGCCTCGATAAAGACCCCCGGGGGGGTGTTTTGTTTATAAGATCACGGCATTATCCCCCATGTGTTCCCGAATACGGCATCATAGAAATCATCAAGCTTGACTTCGATATGCAGACTGTCACCTTCATGCTCGATATCGATAAGGTCAAATATCTCATCGAGCCTTCCGGAGACATCCAGCATCTCCGAGTCGTAGCCGTCTGAGACCAGCAGATCAAGCCCGGTCTCATCTTCCGTCAGCTCGAACCTGACACTATATCCCTCCTTCACACATGCATTATGAAGAGCAAAGAAAACATAACCCGCGACCTGCTCCTTAGCATGCTCGATGCTGTCATCCTCAGTCATCCCGACGGAGATATTCCCTTCGTGAAAGAGCCCTATGGCAAGAGGAAGATTCGACAGCGAACCGCCGCTCAAATCAGCATTTATCTTATGCTCTTTAAAAAGGTCAATGTAATCCAGAGCATTGTCGCAGTAATATTGTATCTGCTCGGAGAAAAGAGTGGGCCTTCCAAGCTCATCTGTCTCTACCGGGGTCGATCTCATATCAACGAGATCCTCATATGTGATTAAACCTTTTGATTCCATAGTTCGTTCTCCTTTCCTCTTTTGCAGCAAAAACAACACACTTCAACTAAGCCTCCCGACTTCTGTGAGAGTAAGATAAGCGATGCTCAGGCTATGGGAATTGTCTTGTTTGCTCAATCGGTATCGATCGTATACCGTCTTCATATGCCCCGCAAAGGGCTGCATCTATTGGATTCTTTCTGCATTGATTATAGCATCCGCAATAACCGGCCGCAACTTTACGAGGGCTTGTAGAGCGACATTAATAGGACACAAGCGCTATTGACACGAAGGGGTAGCGGCTGGTATTGATCGGCGCTTAAAATGGGGGGCTCCGCGGCTTGATCGCAGGTTCGCATGCGTTTTTCTCCTGTTGTCGATAATTGCAATCATGAGAAAAGAAATCGGTTGTTCATTTGGTATTTTTTCTCGAAGTCTCCTAAAACAACATGTTTGAGAACAGATTTCAACGGGCGTTTTCTCGCGTTTAAATAAATGCATACGTATGGGAAAAATATCGTGCGATTTTATTCTCATAGATCCCAATTCTTGCAAATGCGAGAAAAAATACAGGCTGTTTTATTCTCATCCTACTGATATTTATAAGTACGAGAAAAATAAGGGGTGTTTTTTCTCTCGTAAATCCCAATATCAACAACGCGAGAAAACAGCGGCAATTTATTTCATGTAAGATAGAATTTAGTAGTTCACGAGAAAAAACACCTCAAAACCAACAAAAAACGGCGGTGCGCCCGCCGCTGCAGTATACCTTTGAACAGCGACGCTCATTCCCGTGACGCGAGGGGCAATCTGATCAAAACGGTACATGCACTCCCGGAGCCCTCGCGCCCCTCGCCCGATCTACAAAACAAACAAAAAACGACCGTCCCCAAAGCGGCGGCGGTCGATCGACGATATGCTTTTCGAGAAGATACGAGGACGGTTTCTGCTTTATGATATGAAGCAATACATATGTCAGACATTTCGTTCCCGGCAGTTGTCAATCGCCTTAAGAGCAGAAGTCAAGGCTGTCAGGCTCCACATGGCAGGTGATAAATACCACTTCTACGCCTGACCGGCGAGCATCTTC
>CACZPC010000079.1 GCA_902782985.1 Oscillospiraceae bacterium | reverse complement strand
GCTTCGGAAGTTGAAGGTTCATCGACGATGACCTTCTGGAAACGCCTTTCGAGAGCCGAGTCCTTCTCGATATACTTGCTGTATTCGTCCATCGTGGTAGCACCGATGATCTGAAGCTCATTCTTGGTGAGCATGGGCTTCATGATATTGGCAGCATCAAGTGATCCTTCTCCGCCGCCTGCACCTATAAGTGTGTGGATCTCATCTATAAAGAGGATAATATTAGGATCTGACGTCGCCTCGGTAAGTACATTCTTGATCCTCTCCTCGAAGTCACCTCTGTACTTGGAGCCTGCCACCATGGAACCCATATCGATACTGTATACGGACTTGCCCTGAAGGATATCGGGAACGTCTCCCTTGGCGATCTTGAGTGCAAGACCTTCGGCAATAGCCGTTTTACCTACACCGGGATCACCTACAAGACAAGGATTGTTCTTCGTCCTTCTGGCAAGGATCTGCATGACTCGATTGATCTCTTCTTCTCTTCCGATGACGGGATCGATCTTACCTTCCGATGCTCTCTGCGTAAGGTTCTTGCCAAACTCATCAAGAGTCTTCTTGCCCTTCTTGCCGCGTTCTCTCTTCCCTGCTTTTCCGCCGGGGCCGACGGAGCTTTCCCTGTCGCCTCCTGCTTCGCTGATATCGTCACTTGAAAGTCCGCCTGCATTATTGAACGATGCCGTAAGATCATCGATCATGCCGGCTATGTCCGCGCCTGCCTTAACAAGGAGATTGTTGGCAGTAAGGGAACGGTTATTGGTGATTATATAGAGAAGATGTTCGGGAGTTATAACGCCCTGCATACCTACTCTTCTTGATATATCAGCTGCGTCACTGAAGAGTCTCTTGGTCTCGAGCCTCAGCATCCTTAAGCCTTCCTCGATCTCATAATCATTGATCGGGGATTCCGTGACCATATCATCTGCCGAGATCATCTCGCAGACAGCTTCCATTGTTATACCGTTTCTCTCGAGGATCTCCTTGGCCGGACAGTCAACTGCTGCAAGTGCTGCTAACACCGGCTCTGTAGAGATCATGCGTCCGCCCTGTGATTCGGCGAATCGCTTCGAAAAAACGATTACCTGTGTAGTTTCCTGAGTAAGCTTCATGTCATCATCCCCTTTCGCTTTCCTCGCTAAGTGCTTTTCTTATCCCTGCGGCTCTGTCGGCTGCGATGGAAGGATTCCTCTTCCCCTTGCTGTCTACCGCCATGTAGTCTCTTCTTACCCTGTGGGTGATCATATTGAGCTTATCCCAGTCTATGTCCGCTTCGCTGTTCTTTATCTGACCGCGTCCCAGCCTGAGCCAGTTAAGAAGACTGATCGCCTCGACTGTCTCCATCCTTCTGGCATATTTAAGAAGTGCATAAGAACGATAGAACTGGTCTTCTATGATAGCCGCCTTCTTCTTGTAGATATTGACTCTGCAGGACCTTTCAAGCTTTACGGTATCGGAGATGACCTTCTGAGCTCTTGTTACGACTTCGCTTTCGGATACACCGAGAGTCGCGATACAGGTGATCTCATACATACCGTTTTCCTTATTACCGTCTACCTGCATGATGGGCTTTATGGTCCAGTCGTACTTCTCGACGCGCTTGCTTAAGATCGCCAGCGCTCCTGCAGTCTTCTCGATACCGGGAAGTGCCACAAGGAAGCTGATCATAAGACCGGTTCCGACGAATCTGATATCGGATGTAAGAAATCCCATCTTATCTGAGTAGGCGATCTCCATCTCTTTCTCGAATTTCTCTGCAACTGCTTCTGCAGCCTTGTATGCCGTTACTACATCGTCGCCCGGCGCGAATGACATGATCGCCATATGCTCCTTATCATTAAGAGTCACGCCCAATCCGTCTTCTTTACCGAGGAGAAATGCCGTCTTCTTGTTGTCATTTAAGAAGTTATACTTACAGAAATACTGATTGAAAAGATCCTTCTTGGCATTTTCATCCATCTCATCACATCTTATGAAATTAAACCCCATATTGCCGGATGCCTGACGCATCATACCCATGGCATTTTCCCTGTCGGCATCACTCATCTTGGAAGGGAACTGAAAGCCCTTGATATTACGCATGATGCTGACCTGGGTAGAAAGGACTACATCTGCATCCTTACCTGATTTCTCATACCACATATCAGTTCTCCCCCTTTCTGCTCTTGAGCTCATCACGGAGCCTTACAGCGAGATCATAATCCTCATTCTTTGCCGCCAGCTTCATGGCTTCCTCAAGATCGGAATCATCTATCGTACCGAGATCGGCTTTCTTTATCTTTTCGAGGATATCGGCCTTATCTTTCTTATCAGGTGATTTCTTGGTGCTTTCAGCCTTAGTCTCTGTCGCCGAGGATGCCTTGGGAGAATCCTCCTTTGCCGCAGTCTGGGCAGTCGGCCTTTCGGGCAGAGATTCGATCTTTGATGTCTCGCCGGGCTTCCTGCCCTTGTATTCGCTCGAACCCTGTCTCTTAAGGATATCCTTAAGGATCGTCTCATTAAATGTGTTATAGCATTCGATACAGCCGACCGTGCCGTTAGTCTCCACATCCTTCAGCGTCGTACCGCACTTGGGGCATCTGATCTTGGTATTAGCGTTGGCAAAATCAAGTTCGGGCCCGCCGGTCATAAGTGCATTTGTTATCTCGCCGAGCACCGAGAACGGCTGATTGAGCATAGAAGCGACCGATCCTCTGAACGGGTCTTCTACATTAAAATCTCTTGC
>CACZPC010000078.1 GCA_902782985.1 Oscillospiraceae bacterium | reverse complement strand
TGATAATCGTGACGGTGATCTTCGGTGCATACGGACACGGCTTTGATTCCAAGCAGTTTATCTATAACCAGTTCTGATGAAAGGAGATGAGACCTGCATGAAAAAGATAAAGACATTAACTTGTATAATCACATCGATACTCATATGTTTCACGCTCCTTTGGATGGCTCAGTGTGTCCTTGTACCCAAGTATCAGACGGGGATCACGGAAGGGTCCATGATACAGGAATATTATGACAGCAAGATGCCTCATGAGGTGCTATTTATAGGCGACTGCGAAGTATATGAGAACTTCTCCACTGTCGAGATGTACAGGGAATACGGAATATCGTCTTATATAAGAGGAAGTGCCCAGCAGCTTGTCTGGCAGTCCTATTATCTTCTTGAGGATACGCTTCGTTATGAGACACCGAAGGTAGTCGTATTTAATGTTCTGGCTCTGAAATATAATGAGCCGCAGAAGGAAGCATATAACAGGATGACCATTGACGGCATGAGGTGGTCATCTTCAAAATGGGATTCGATACAGGAGTCGATGCTCCCGGACGAGAATGCCATCGATTATATCTTCCCGATCCTTCGTTATCATACAAGGTGGTCTTCGCTGAAACCCGAAGATTTCACTTATGCATTTCACCATAATGTAAATACATTTAACGGATATTACATGAGAGTTGATGTAGAGCCCGAAAGGCGTTTCCCGCCGGCACCCGAACTGATGGATTATGATCTGGGCAAGAATGCCATGGCATGGCTTAACAATATCAGCAATCTGTGCGAAGAGAACGGTATCGAGCTGGTACTCATCAAGGCTCCGACCATGTATCCTTACTGGTATCGTGAGTGGGATGATCAGGTAACGGAGTTTGCTCAGACTCATAACGTCCCCTACATCAATTTCCAGAACAGAAGACGTCAGATCGGGCTTGATATGAGAGCTGATACGTATGACGGCGGACTCCATCTCAATCTGAGCGGTGCCGAGAAGATGGCCCGTTACTTCGGTGCTTTCCTCGATGAGAATTATGATCTTACGGATTATCGTGAAGTGCCCGAAGTTGCACAGCTCTGGGAAATTGAGATACAATCCTACGAGGAGCTGGCGGCAGCACAGTATGCCGAGCTCGAACGTTACGGAGAATTACGCAGCTGGGGTATCAATGCTGTCTCCTGACGATCAGGGAGGAGAATGATATGAAAAAGTTCAGTTCGGCGGTGGTGATCACTGCCATCCTTGTTTTATCTCTTGCAGGCTGTTCGTCGAGCGAAGCGGGTTCGGATACGCCTGTGGTTATAGCAGGCGATACGACCGTGTCGCAGGATGAGGCGGAGGAACAGTCCGATGCCGGAGATGCCGGTCAGGTTTCCACGGAAGATGATATGTTTACTTTCGTATATGAGGGGACCGCAATAGAGATGGGAGCTCCCGCTCAGCCGGTACTTGATGCGCTGGGCGATGATTACGAGGAGACCGAAGCTCCGTCATGTGCTTATCAGGGTTCTGATATCGCCTATACATATGATCATCTGATAATCAGAGCGTATACCGAGAGCACCGATGATGACGAACCCAAGATCTGCGGTGTGGAATTCAGGGATGATACGGTCTTTACCCCGGAGGGCATAGCTTTCCTGTCGACGCATGATGATGTTGTCAGCGTATACGGTGAGCCATATGCCGAGGCCGAGGGCGGGATAGTATACAATAACGGTACCGTATCGCTGAATTTCTTCATTAATGACGGCGTTGTGTCGGGTATTTCATATACCTTGAATGTAGAATAAACGAGAATAACGGCGAATAACGGAGATTTTATTCGAAGCGCAAAGATTTTTCGGCGAAAAGCTTGACTAATCCCGAAGAGGCAAGTATTATAATCGAGCGCGTTTCGAAGAGACGTGCTCGTATTGTTTAGTAATCAAAGAAATTGAGTTAAGGAGTGAAGTCATATGAAGACATTTGTTGCTACACCGGCAAACATTGAGAGAAAATGGCTTGTTATTGACGCTTCCGGCAAGAC
>CACZPC010000077.1 GCA_902782985.1 Oscillospiraceae bacterium | reverse complement strand
CCCGGCCAGGTAACATCGATCGGTTTCTATCAGATGTGCTATAAGCTCGGTCTTACAAATAACCTTCTTATGCTCATCCTTCCTTCGGTCGCTGCTCCTATGATGGTATTCTTCATGAGACAGTACCTGCAGGCTTCGCTTTCCATTGAGATCGTTGAGTCTTCAAGAATCGACGGTGCAGGCGAGTTCAGGACATTCAATCAGATAGTTCTTCCTATCATGAAGCCCGCTATGGCTACACAGGCTATCTTCACTTTCGTCGGATCATGGAATAACCTCTTTACTCCCTTGATCCTCCTTACAAAGAAAGAGAATTACACAATGCCTGTCATGGTTTCACTCCTTAAGGGTGATATCTATAAGACAGAGTACGGTTCCATCTATCTCGGACTTACTCTTACAGTATTACCCCTCGTAATCGTTTACCTCGTACTTTCGAGATACATCGTTGCCGGTGTTGCTCTCGGTGCCGTAAAGGGTTAATCAGGAGTCTTATCTTAAACATAAAAACTCGGAAGGATTTCCTTCCGAGTTTTTTGTTGTCTGAAATAATAGGGATCGATCAGCTTCTGGACTGTCTTATCTGTTGTCTGTACTTAGAGGGAGTATAACCGGCATGAGCAGAAAAAGATCTGGTAAAAGTGGACTGATTCGTAAAGCCGCACATCCTTCCGACTTCGGTAATGGAGAGACTGTCATCTTCAAGGAGAGTCTTAGCTGCCGTGATCCTTCTGTGACACAGATAATCATAGAATGAAGAGTTCGTGAAGTCTTTGAACATCCTGGCAAAATGAAACTTGGAGAATCCGACGAATGTTGCCGCGTACTCAAGACTGATATTATCCATATAATGTGTATTGATGTAGGCGATAAGGCTCTTGAATTTGTAGAAGTTCTTGTGCTGCTTATCATTTGTAAGATTTACCATCTTAAGAGAAGACTCATCCTGAGCAAGTATCGCGAAGACCTCGGTAAGACGGGCGAAGATGCTCATCTCATAGAGCTTGCTCGTGTAATTAAAGTAGATCTCCACTATCTCGAGGAAAAGGTTATATATCTTCTTATATGTATCGGGATGTGTGATCGTATTAATGAGCTGGGGCTCCTTGAGAAATTCCGACAGGTCATCGAAATCATACATACGCTTCAGGAAGTCAAGCTCAAAGAGGAAAACAAATCTCTTGCCTTCGGTATCACACTCGACCTCGTGCGGGATACTCGGGGGGATTATCAGGATGTCGCCGCAGTTAAGATGAAATTTCCTTCCGTCGGCGATATATTTATATCCGTTCTCTACCGGTATAACAACTTCTGCGGCCGTATGACTGTGCTTGGCATAGCTTTCGACCTGGAAGTTATACCAGATACGGATATTACTGTTGGGGGCGAAGATTATATCCTCAACCTCGTCGATAACAGTTCTTTTGACAAAGTCCCTAAGCGGCTGGTTATAGCTTCTGTCAGGATCAAATTCCATTTTTTCTCCTTACTGCATTTGCGAAAATGCACAAAGCGAATATCGTATATATCAAGAGTGTAGCATCAAACAGCAACATTCGTCAAAAATAGAGCAAAATATGTTAAACACTCTATACAATATATATAATAAAATTAATTATATTAATAAAAAGGACGGGTGACCTATGGACAGAGCAACAGCAAAAGCTAAGGCAACTGAACTTGTAGATAAGATGACCATCGAGGAGATGATATCTCAGTTAAGATATGATGCTCCCGCCATTGAAAGACTTAATATTCCTGAGTATAACTGGTGGAACGAAGGCCTTCACGGAGTAGCAAGAGCCGGTACGGCTACTATGTTCCCGCAGGCTATCGGACTCGGTGCCACATGGGATAAGGAATTGATGCAGGAAGTAGGTAATGTTATCTCCGAAGAGGGAAGAGCAAAATACAATGCTTTTTCCAAACTTGAGGACAGAGATATCTATAAGGGACTTACATATTGGTCTCCCAATGTTAATCTCTTCCGTGATCCCAGGTGGGGAAGAGGCCAGGAGACATACGGTGAGGATCCCGTTCTTATTGCCGATATGGCGGTGCCTTTTATAAAGGGACTTCAGGGCGACGGTGAGCATATGAAGCTTGCTGCCTGTGCCAAGCATTATGCAGTTCACTCCGGTCCTGAGGCTATAAGACACAGTTTTGATGCCAAGGCGTCAAAGAAGGATCTTTATGAGACATATCTTCCTCAGTTCGAGGCTTGTGTTAAGGATGGTAAGGTAGAATCCGTAATGGGTGCTTACAACAGAGTAAACGGCCAGCCTGCATGCGCACAGGACTATCTCATGAATGATGTCTTGAGAGGTGACTGGGGATTTGAAGGTCACTATGTATCAGACTGCTGGGCACTTCGTGATTTCCATGAGAACCACAAGGTCACCAAGTGTATGGAGGACAGTGCGGCCCTTGCGATAAACACCGGCTGCGATCTTAACTGCGGATGTACTTATCTTGTACTTGATAAGGCCGTTAAGCAGGGCAAGGTCAAGAAGGAGACTGTAAGACAGGCAGCTATAAGGCTCTTCACAACGAGATTCCTCTTAGGACTCTTCGAAGAGACCGAATATGACAACATTCCTTATAGCGTTATCGAATGCAAAGAGCATCTTGAT
>CACZPC010000076.1 GCA_902782985.1 Oscillospiraceae bacterium | reverse complement strand
GGGTAGTAAACAACATCTCCGTTGAGACCAAGCCCCGTCAGATCGAGTTCGCAAGACTCGGTATCACACATACCGTTCTTTCCAAGAGAAAGCTTCGTAATCTCGTAGAGACAGGTCTCGTATCAGGTTGGGACGATCCCAGGATGCCTACACTCTGTGGTCTCAGAAGAAGAGGATATACGCCTAACTCAATAAGAGAGTTCCATGCTCGTAACGGTGTATCCAAGGTTAATGCCGTAGTAGACTTCGCTTTCCTTGAGTACTGCCTTCGTGAGGATCTCAACAAGACTGCAAACAGAGCTATGGCAGTAATAAATCCCGTTAAGCTCGTTATCGATAACTATCCGGAAGACATGACCGAGGAATTCGAGGTAGAGAACAACCCCGAGGATCCTAACAGCGGTACGAGAAAGGTGTCCTTCTCCAAGGAGCTCTGGATCGATAAGGAAGATTTCATGGAAGAACCCGCCAAAAAGTATTTCCGTCTCTATCCCGGCAATGAGGTAAGACTTAAGTCCGCATATGTTATCAAGTGCGTAGGCTGCGATAAGGACGAAGACGGCAACGTTACATGCGTACATGCTACTTACGACACAGAGAGCCGCGGAGGTAATACCGCTGACGGCAGAAAGATCAAAGCTACTATCCACTGGGTCGATCAGAAAACGGCACTTGATGCGGAGATCAGACTCTATGACCGCCTCTTCACCGTTGAAGCGCCCGACCTTGCCGATGTCAATTATCTTGACTTCGTTAATCCTGATTCCCTTACGGTTGTTCAGGGTGCCAAGGTAGAAGCTTCTCTTGCTTCCTGCAAGCCTGAAGATCGCTTCCAGTTCTTAAGAGTAGGATACTTCTGTGCAGATAATAAGGATTTTGCTCCCGACCATCTGGTTTTCAACAGAGCAGTATCCTTAAAGGACAGCTATAAACCCGAATAAGGGAAGGATAAGGAGATAAATATGGATTATGACATGTTAAAAGAAAATGCCAAAAAGGCATTAGGGAACAACTACTGGCTTGCTGTGGCAGTTACATTCCTCGTAGCTATCATATCAGGTGCCGTAAATTCGGTAGGTATTATTCCGGAGTATTTTGCAAGGATCTTGGAAACTGCTGTTTTTGAATTCGGCGAACTGAACATCGGCTCATTCGTAGTTATGTTATTTTTGTGGCTTCTGTCATTATCGATTAATATATGTATAGCGGTCTTCTGCAATAACGTATTAGAAGTCGGACAATGTGCATTCTACTTAAAGCTCAGAAAGGGAATTTCGGACTTCACCAGCATATTCTTCCCTTTTCAAAACGGAATGTATATGAAGGTCGTCAAGGTTATGCTCAAGAAATATATCTATGTATTTCTCTGGTCACTGCTGTTTTGGATTCCCGGAATCATCAAGTCATTTGAATATTTCATGGTAGATTACCTTGCGGCAGAGAATCCCGATATAGATCCCGACAGAGCACTCGATATCAGCTCGAAGACAATGGACGGTCATAAGATGGATCTCTTCGTCCTGGAGCTTACATTCATCGGATGGTGGTGTCTTGTTTTATTAACTTGCGGTATAGGTTCTTATTTCCTGCTTCCTTACATCAGAGCCACTAAGACCGAATTCTATGAATTCATGAAAGCAAAAGCCCTTAATGAGTCTATTGCTACACCTGAAGAGTTCGGAATCATCCCCGCAAGCGAAGTAATCTGATCTCTTATATCAATCTGATCACAAACAGGCGGCAGAAGAAAAAATCTGCCGCCTGTTATATTGCTAAAAATATCTTGATTGTGGTAGAATCATCTTGGTTTAAGGGGTAGGAATGGTTAGTTATCGATAAGATATTTTAGAGATATTAATGTATATCTCTATCTTTTTTTCTCGTGCTGATTAATACTCCCCGATGTATGAGGAGGAAATATTATGTTTAGTGATGCAGTAACATGTTATTCAGCAGGAAATGATGCCATCAAAGGCAAGAAGGCATTTTTATATGCCGTGGCGGTGATCGTTTATCTTTTAAGTGTGTCGATCTCACTTCTGCAATTTGCTCTGCCTGCGCAAAGAGAAACTATTGCCGAAGGTATAGAACTCATAAGTATGATGATAAATGATCCTGAGGCATTTCGAAATTATGGTAGAGAAACAGAAGATACCGGTTACAAATCTCAGGGACAGCTTATGGTCGAGAAATATGAGAGAGAAGAAAAGATGTCCAATCTTCGGATGCAGAATAACATCTTCAAAGGGGTCAGTAAAGTATACGAAATTGTATTCTCAAATATCCTCGGCATCGGTGTATGCTCGATCTATATCAACATCGTAAAGGGCAAGGGGGATAAAGTATCCATAAAGGATATCTTTAACGGGTTCTCGTCAGGTAATTATCTGCAGAAGATGCTCGCCCTGTTCCTGAAAGGACTGGCTGTATCCGTCGCGTATGCATTATGCGTGATACCCGGAATGATCCTGTGCTATGCTCTGGCTTTTGTAGACTACCTGATGGCAGATGACCCGAGGCTCAGCTTTACAAGGGCTTTCGAAATAAGCTGGAAGGCATCCAGCGGCTATAAGCTCAAGTTATTTGCCATAGATGTCATTGCTTTTATTCCCACGCTCATATGTATTATCATCTGCCTTATCGGTATCAAGATCATACCCATTGAGATGATCCTGATATTTGCGGTCATTATGATCATTGTAACGATCGCTGCAAATATAATCGTCCTGCCTTATCGAAAGGCAGCTATAGCAACGATTTATACAGATGCCAAGGGTGTAGCAAAATCATATGGCATTATCCGAGAGCTTGAACTCTTCGACCCCGAAGAATATGATCCTAATGACAGCATGACACGAGGAATGACATTCTACGGCTGATAAATACTATCGCTGATAACTTAAGACCGATGTCCTATTTGGGGCATCGGTCTTTTATTTCTAACCAATACGGGTATTATTCGTTTCCGATTCTGCCAAAATCCATCCTCCGTTACACCACACTATAATCCTGATCATAGTATTCGTTTTCTGTGATCTTATAATATCTGTCAAATCCGACAGACGCGTTATTCGGAACATGTACAACCATCACATATTCATTCAGATCCGTTGAATATCCGACTGTATAATCAATTTTTTCTTTGTTTTCTCAAGATTAATCATAAAGATACTATACAGACTGATAAGGCAAAGTATATTAAAACCTTGAGTAAGTTTCCTTTTTTACAACTCTCTCATAG
The DNA here is from genome assembly GCA_902782985.1 of Oscillospiraceae bacterium. Lineage (GTDB taxonomy): Bacteria > Bacillota > Clostridia > Saccharofermentanales > Saccharofermentanaceae > Saccharofermentans. The sequence continues at coordinate 18,825 of CACZPC010000076.1, read as the reverse complement.
ATATCAATTTCATATGTAATTCCGGCTAAGTTATATACACCCAAAGTTCGGTCATCAATCTTCCAGACTTCGCCTACAGTCAGATTAGGAGCCTTGGGAAACAGATCACATATACGCCATAATTCATTATTATGATCGTCATAAACTACAAGGTTATTTGCAAAAAAAAATCCGTCAGCTTTAGAATATACTTTAGCTGTTAATCCATCGAATTCTGCTTCGCTATAAATTATAAGATTTTCCATTTATCTTTTACCTTATACTTTGAGCAAGTTCGAGATTTCATTATCAGACAAACCTAATAATCATTATAGCTCATCTTTCTGAAAAAGATCTATTATTCTCTTTCTCTCGTTTATATCATCGGAATGAAATTTCTTAGATATTCCCATAACGTAAGGTGAAATAATCTCTGCCCTATTATTTATATCCTTAATAACACCTTTACTGTGTACATCGTTTAAATCATCAGCATTCACATTACAATCTTCACACATGGATCTTTCTCCTAATCAAGGAAATTCATAATTTATATTGGTTACTTCAGGATTTAAAGTTAATATTGGCTCTTCAACATTTGCATAAATGTAACCAGGAGGATTGGCTGCTGGACATACATAATAAACTTCACCGGTAGCCCCATTAGCATATTGACGAGAGAAAGCTATCCACATATCTCTTTGAGGTCTCGGTCCGGAATCCCACCCCGAAACATAAAGAAAGCAGATCATAATACCTGATCTGTCCACCACTCCTATTTATAAAATCCAGATAATATTATAGAACATAATTGAATTAATTCAATGCGATTTGTTCGGATTGTATTTTCCACACCCTGTAAGGCCCTAAATAAAACGTCCCGCCTCATAAGAAGCAGGACGCTTTCCGTTTACGTTTCAATTGATAGATCAGACTTCTTGCTGAGCCAGATCGACTACGCCATAATGATAATCAGCCGAGCCTTCTTCAGGGGATGTATATTCATATACCGCATAAGTATCTGCAATATAGAGTCTCACGATCCTGATATCCTCGAACGTATGAAGGACAACCTGATCGCCGCCATCTGAGTTGGATATCGTAAGATCCGATCTGAATACGCCGTCATCTGAAGATGCATAGGGCGTTCTGTCGATAAAATAGATATTCTCACCGTTGATATTGACAGTAGGTTGCGAAGTGGAATAAGGAGCTGTCACTGCAGAGAGACTGAATCTTCCGGTATTACCAATAACTGCGGGATAGAGCTCGCTTGAATATACGACATGAGGTGCGTAGATCTCGCCGTTCGTAAGATCCATATTGTCACTTATGGTTGTCCTTCTGACGTCATACCAGCCGTTACCTGACTGCGAATAAGTGATATAGTAGAGCATTCCCCCCCTCGTACCGAGGAAAGTCTTAAAAAGCATCATTTCGGGCGTATCAGTGAATACAGACTCGTTGAAGGATCCGGTATTGATATCGTACTTAACGACATAATGTGCACTGTCGCCTTCCTTCTCAGCCATAAAAAGAATATTACTGCCGTCAAGACACATGGGAGAAGATGCGACCATCGAATATTCGGAATTCAATACCGTAACTTCGCCTGCCTTATCGATTACGCAGAATGCATGATCAATATCATAATCGAAGAAATAGATCGAATCGTTATAGCATACGGCCGAATTAAAATTATTGGAGATCTGTGCATAGAAATCAGGATTGAGCTCACGCTTCTCTTTTCCGTAGATACCGAAGGAGGACTTGCTGTTACCGATAGCCAGAGCCGTACATCCCAGGATAAGAACGACAGCGAGGATGGCGATCGATCCGAAGAGCGCAGGCCTTTCGTATATCTTGTTGACCGTGCGATACTTTCTTCGCATGGACTTATAGCTTATGCACTTGAACACCGCACTGATGAGCCAGAAAAGACATACGGCAAGGAAGCCGACAAATCCTATGGACTCGGCATCGGCGCCGGCCTTACAGGCAAATGGAAGCATAAGGAAATACCAGCCTCCGGCTACCGCACCGATAATGTCCGCGGAGATCTCCAGGATAAGTCCTGCGGAATTATTCTTTATCTTTTCCCTGCCGTCAAGACACATGATATGTGAAAGTACATTAAAGACTATCACCGTGAGCATTGCGATCAGGAGCATGGCATTAAAGAGCCTGCATGATATAAAGTCCGTAAAAGGATGCTCCGCCGAGAAGAACATGGCAAATGAGTTCTTGACTGCTGCCTCGAATGCCATGCCGTTCTTAATGACGAAGAATATAATTATTGCCGCAAATACGATCGAAATGATCCTTAAAGGAAGTAGTTTCTTATACTTGTTCATATTACTTAAACCTGTAACCGCATACGTGGTAAGCGGTCTTTCCCGCATCGATAAGGTACGACGGAAAAGCAGGAACATTAACGGCATTAGGATACATCTGAGCCTCTAAGCAGATCGCATCGTACGGCTTATACGGGATATCTCCTTTCTGTTTTGTGCTCGACAGATGATTGCCTGCATATACCTGCATACAGGGCATATCGGTAAGTACCTCCATGACTCTGGAGCTCTTATCATCTTTTAATATCGCGACAAGATCATATCTGCCGCTCTCATGATTAAGACAGAAATTCTGATCTATACCGAGTGAATCACGGGTCTGCTCATCAGCAAGAGTAAGTACCGTCTTAACGGGAGTCTCTTTCCTGAAATCGAATATAGTACCGTCAACATCGATGAAATCACCGTTAGGGCATCTGTTGACCTTATAAGTAACCCTGTCCGCATCGATCCACAGAAGATTATCCCCTACACATCCGGAGTTATGTCCTCCAAGATTAAAATAGGAATGATTAGTCGGACAGAAGATAGTCTTCTTATCGGACGTAGCCTTATAAAGGATCATCAAAGTCCTGTCCGTAAGCCATGCATAAAGGATATAGGAATCAAGATTACCCGGAAAACCGCATGCTCCGTCAGGAGATACATAATGCAAGAGAACTGCATCACCTTCAGCCTGAGGGATACCTTCTATCCTTGAAGATACGAGAAGCTCATCAGCCTCTGACTTACTTATGCACCTGCCATCCCAGAATACATTCTGGTAGGAGGGCGATCCTCCGTGAAGATTATTCTCCACGTCATTAAGAGGAGCAGTAAAGTTTACTCCGTCTATCGTATATTTCGCACCTGCGATACGATTAGCGGATCGTCCGACGACTGCACCGTGGTTATAACCGTCTTCGATATATGAATCAAGATCTCGAAGACCGAGCATTATATCAGCTTTATTTCCGTCCTTATCGGGAATAATAAGCTCCGTGATCCTGCAGCCGTATTCGATTATCTTCGCACTTGCTCCCCATGAGCTTGTCATGGTAAAAGCATTACAGCTGGCCTTGCTTCCCTTATATTCTTCGATGCTTACACTCATTGTAGTCCCCTCTTATTCATCGGCTGATGTCGCAGGCTCGAAAGCAGTGACATTATTGGCCTGATATCTGTAAGCGACAGCCTCATCGGCAAGCTCAATGAGTTTCTCCTGACTGTCGAGTTTTACTTTACCACGAAGATCGAGTTTATGGTAGGTGCCGTTTTCGCTCAGGAAATGAGCTCTTATGGTATCGTTAAGCTCCACATCGAGGATCTCCATGACCCTGGCGCGGCAGTCGGGATCCTCTACCGGGAACATAAGCTCTACTCTCCGGTCGAGGTTACGGGGCATCCAGTCGGCAGATGCCAGATAGATATCCTCATGTCCCTCGTTATAGAAATAGAATATCCTCGAATGCTCAAGGAATCTTCCGGTAATGGATCTTACGGTGATATTCTCGCTCATGCCCTTGACACCTGCACGAAGACAGCAGATACCTCTTACGATAAGATCGATCTGCACTCCGGCACATGAAGCATGATACAGTTCGTCGATTATAGTGCCGTCCACCAGTGAATTGATCTTGGCAACGATCCTTGCAGGCTTACCTGCTGATGCATTATCGGCTTCTCTCCTGATCTTCTTGATGAAATACTCCTTAAGCCAGATAGGTGCGGGAATAAGCCTTCTCCATGTCTGAGGGATAGAATAACCGGAGAGCATATTGAAGAATTCCGATGCATCTTCACCGAAGCTTTCGGAAGCAGTAAACAGACCGATATCCGTGTAGATCTTGGCCGTAATATCATTATAGTTACCGGTGCCGAGATGGAGATATCTTCTGATACCGTCTTCTTCTCTTCTAACTACAAGAGTGATCTTGCTGTGAGTCTTAAGACCGACAAGACCGTAGATAACATGACATCCGGCATTCTCAAGTGTCTTGGCCCAGTTGATATTATTCTCTTCATCAAATCTGGCCTTAAGCTCTACGAGTACCATGACCTGCTTACCGTTACGTGCGGCCTCGAGCAAAGAAGCTATGATCGGAGATCTTGCCGATACTCTGTATAGAGTCTGCTTGATGGCAAGAACATTGGGATCGACTGCCGCCTGTCTTACGAATTCCAGCACGGGATCAAAGCTCTCATACGGATGATGCACGATCCTGTCCTTCTCTCTTATCTGATCGAAGATATTATCAAGGCTCTCGTCGAACATGGAGGGCGCGGCGGGAATATGCTCGGGATAGCGAAGATCCTTATAGCCGTCCTTACCAAGAGCCGAGTTGACCTTGGACAAGAATGTAAGATCGATGGGACCGGATACACTGAAGATATCCTCTTCCCTGATACGAAGTTCCGTAACTATGAATTCAAGAAGCTCGGGATCGATATCCTCCTCCACTTCAAGTCTGATTATGGAGCCGAATCTTCTCTTTCTGACCTGCTCTTCGATCTCCTTAAGAAGGTCCTCAGCCTCATCCTCATCTATATCGAGGTCAGCATTTCGCATGACCCTGTAACAGCCCGAAGCAAGTACCGTGGTATTAAGGAAGAGCATATCAAGATTAGCCTTAATGATCTGCTCGATGGGAACGAAGAAGATCTCGTCGTTCTTTGTCATCTTATAGAGCCTCGGTACTACATTGGGGATCTGAAGCGTAGCATAGCTTACGGATGAATCGTCCTGCTCACCGTCCTGATCTCTTGCAGATACGAGATTACTCTCGCCTTCGAGCATTACGCACATATTGAGCATCCTGTTATATATCAGAGGGAAAGGCCTCGAGGCATCGACTGCCATGGGAGTCAATATAGGATAGAGGACCGTCTCGAAATAATCGTCGCAGTCATCCTGAAGGTCTCCGGGAAGATCCATATAATCGCAGATATTGATCTTTTCCTGCCTTAGAGCAGGCACGAGAGATCTGTTAAACGTCGAGTACATAAGCGCCATGGACTCACGAGTCTTCTCGTCTATCCTGTGAAGCTGCTCGTCGATCGTCATGCCGGCGATATCCTTCTGCGTAAAATCGACACTAGCCATATCTCTTAAGGATGCGACTCTTACGATATAGAACTCATCGAGGTTAGACGCCGTTATCGACAGGAAGTTCAGCCTTTCGAGCAGAGGATTCTTAGTATCCCTCGCCTCATGAAGGACTCTGTCGTTAAATTCGAGCCACGATAATTCCCTGTTAAAGAACTTGGTGGAAGGTACATCGTCTGTTTTGGACTTTGACGATCTCTTCTCCTTGATATTCTTGGATGAAGCCGAAGACTTCTTGACCGATACCTTGCCCTTCTGCTTCTTGGCTGAAGCTGATGTATCCTTCTTAACTGTTTTCTTATCACCCTGTGCCATTACATATGCCTCCTGACTCGAAGCTCCGGCTTAACGCCGATTATCTGCTCAAACAACGTACTCCTGTGCTCGAATGACCACATCTCGAAAGACATATCTTCCTTGGCATCGAGTGATATATGGAGCTTATCCTGCTGAAGCGTCACTGATACTTTGCCCGCCTTCTGCCTGTGGGAAGCATCCATGGCATCCGCGATCCTCAGCATGGCTGTAAGCTTCGATACGATTACTTTCTTATTCGGCGGCAAAGTCATGTAATAGTAATTCTCGTACGGATTCTGCTTCGGATACAGCCTTACCGTCAGTGCTATCGTATCAAGCTCATCCGAATCAAGACCTATAAGATCCGTATATCTGATCAGAGCATATGCAGCCTCGTTATGATCAGTGGCATGGACAAACTTGCCGCACTCATGAAGGATAGCGGACAACCTGAGAAGCAGCCTGTCTCTTTCCTTAAGTCCGCTCAGCTTCTTGGAAGCGTCGAATATCTCAAGTGCAGCCTTCTCTACGAAGTCTATGTGCTTCTTATCAGTCTTATATCTCTTGGCAACATTACGAGCTGCTCTTACAAGATCATCCTGAGGGTCAAAGGAAAGCGAATATCCGCAATTCCTGCTGCAATAGCTGTATATGATACCGTCCGAGAGGGACGCATGAGGAAGATAGATCTTATCAACGCCTGTATATTCCAGCATATTCCTGATGATAAGGGCAGACGGCAGCAGCAGCGGAGCGATATATGACGGTATCTTGTCATTAAGTGACAGATCCGAAGGTCTTGTATTAAGAAGGTATTCATATACATATCTGAACTCATCCCTGCTTATAACGCACATCTTGTTGGGATCCTTGCCCATAAGGAACTTGATATATCCTAGTTCGCCTCCGAAGGCCACCATACTCTTGTAGATAATGCCCTTAGGCTCTACCGCATGATAATCCTCAAGGTCCTGAGCGATGAATTCCTCAAGAACGTCTTCGTAATGTGTCGTCCTGTTCTGAAGATCGGAGAGCATCTCGTATATCCTTAAGGAACCGAGTACCATATTCTGGCTGAAGATAAAGTCGCTCTTGTCAAATACCGTCGCCTGCAGTGAATTAGATCCGATATCCAGTATCATGGTGCCGTCTTCGATAAGGGACGCGAAATCCGTCATAGTCTCTCTTACTGCGATATTCTGATAGAACCTCTCCATAGAATTATCCAGGACCTCGATCTTAAATCCCGTTCTGATCCTTATCTGCTCGATGACGACATCCCTGTTGCCTGCATCTCGAAAAGCACTCGTTGCCACACAGAATATCCTCGATACCTGATATTCCCTGCACTTGATCTCGAAATCATACAGACATTCGCATAATTCATCCATCTGCTCGGATTCGATAACGCCGAATCTGTAACTCTTGGTGCCCAGGGAAGTGATCTTCCTTACGGCCTCTATCTCCTTAGGACGGCCCTTGGAGCCTATCTCAAATATCTTAAGTCTTGCAGTGATCGAACCGATGTCGATGACCGCTACCATTTTCTTAGCCATAACAGTGCTCTCCCGAAGTATCTAGGATCACCCTAGATTATATCAAAAAAGAAGACGATCATGAGATCGTCTTCCTCTTTCATTTTATAATCTGCCTTCTTTGAACATCGTCATCATTTCGTTAGTAAGGCTCAAGTCATCAGGCTGAAGTATGACTTCCTCTCTGCTCTTCCATTCGGCAACAGAGAGCTCCTCTTCGTCACGCTTGATATCCCTTGATCCGTCGACCTCACAGATAAACCCCGCGAGGATATCGTCGGCTACGCCCCATGGCTGTGATTTATAGTATCTGATGTTCTTTACCTTAAGTCCTACTTCCTCCATGACCTCTCGTTCGACAGTCTGCTCAAGAGTCTCGCCGATCTCCGTGAATCCGGCAATAAGTGCATAATAATTCGTGCTCCTGCCGTTGTACTTGGTAAGGATTATCTTTTCAGCCTCTTTATCCAGTACTGCTACGATAACGGCCGGGACGACTCTCGGATAGATCGTATTACCGCACTCGGGGCATACCAGCGCCCTCTCGGTCTTGCTCTTAGTCGTCGGCTTACCGCATCTTCCGCAATATGTATTATTCATATACCATGAATAGAGCTGCTTAGCGGTAAATGCTTCAAATTTTCCCTTATGACTGATATCAGGCTGCTGACGAAGTTCCCTTATCTGAGAAAATTCGTATCCTTCGGGCTTTATAAATGTCTTATCCCTGTTATCTACCAGGAACAGATCATCATTATCGACAGTAAAAAGATATGTAGTCCTGAGTACTTTATTCTGTGCGGGGATCTCGCTCATCCTCGGGAAGAGCTTACGAGATGAACCGTCTGATTCGGGAGATGACTTGATCAGGAGCTTACCTTCATCAAAAACGACTGCAAGTGAATCGTCATCGTGCTCCTTATCCGGAACGTAGCTGTTAAGAAGTCTGTGAGGGAATATATCCTGTATCATTGTAACCTCCGATCATCATCGAACTTATGTCTAACAAATTAATACAGTTGTCCCGACGTGTCAATTGACGCGTTTCTTCTTCTCCCTCTGATATCTTACGGCATATGTCACGCAGATCACACCGCCGGAGAATAATACGGTGATGCCAAGGATCCTTATACCGGAGACGCCTTCTCCGGTCGCCGGTACGGCTACTACCGACGATATGCTCATGACCTGCGGCACGAATCTCTTCGTCAGCGTTACGGTCTGTCCCTTATAATCGATATCCTTATGCTCGGTGATCTTAGCTCCGGTCCTGACATCATATACTTCTTCGTAAACTACTACATCGCCCTCCATATCTCCCGCATCGAAGATAAATCTTACATCAGTATTGCCGTCGCCTTCCTCTGCGGTAAATTCCGTTACGGCAGTAACAGGGCTGCCGCCGGATAAGAATTCTTCTCCGGTACTTTGTACCATCAGAGTTCCCTCTACCCTGTAACTTCTGCCGGGAATAAGATTTGAATAAGCGACATGATCTACTATGACCGTATCTTCCGTCGATGTTACGGCTTTAGAGGTACCGTTGCTGCCTGTTGCCTGAGTACCGATCACGGGGAATCTCAAAGTCTGATCCTCATCATCGATATCTGCATGTATACCGACATTTCTGCCGTCACGGGTAAGCATCTCATATGCTACTATCGTCTTACCTGCAAGATAGTAAGAATCCACAGTAACGGATATATCGGCTGTCCCGTCGCTCTGTGAAGGAGTAAAGCTGATATCAGATGATATTATATTTCCGGCTTCATCCGTTAATGATTCACCCGTCTCCTTATCCTTTACTTCCATATGGAGTCCGTATTCCTGCCCCGGGATAAGATCCTGATAATACACATGATCAGTCAAGATGACTTCCTCCCCCAGTACGGGGATCTCATTATCGCCCGTGGAGGCATCAACAAACTCGGTACCTGCTATACCGTTATAGTTAGAGAAAGTACCGTACGGATCATTGGAACATATAACATCCAGATCATTGATCGATATGCTTACGGGATAAAAAACAGGATCGATCTCGTAGTTATCGGGCGATACCGCTTCATGGACAAGATAGTCCTGCCTCGGAAGATCTTCGATCGAATAGGTACCGTCGCCGTTATCGGTCATTACATCGTAGATCATATCCGTATTCGGATCATAAAGTCCGTCGGAATCCCTGTCGACATATACCGCGAATACCGCTCCGCCGATGATCTCATCTTTATCATCCCCGTCTACCTTGGTAAGAGTTATGCTTCCGAAAGCATCATCTTCGCAAGTCACGTCATAGATATCAGGTGATGTAACAGATACGGATATGATCTCCTCATTGATCTCATAATTCCCGTAAGCTTCCGTCTCAAGGATAATATAATCGCCTACCCCGATATCTGTAAATTCTATATATGAATCACCGTTATCGTCACTGACCTCAATACCGTCTTCCGCCTCATTATCCTGAAGTATCCCGTCAGAATTCAGATCTTTATATATCGCGAAAGCAGTATAACCGATATCTTCTCCTGTCACGGCATCCGTCTTATGAAGCCTTATGACCGTACTTACCTCATTAAATGCATTCAATGACACATCCGGAGAGGCGGAAGTAATGCTTACGGAATTGCCGCCGTTCCACGTACAGACGGTCCTGTCTGGACTTATCTCCTCTACTTCATAATTTCCCAACCTCAGACCGTCCATATAAGCTTTGCCGTCCGCATCTGTCGTGACGGTGCCGACACTTATACGATTACCGTTATCGATACGATAGACCTCAAAATCTATATCCTCGATAACACCGTAATCCGATGTCTTCTCTATCGTTATACTGCCTGTCTCTCTGCCGACTCGCGCATAACATATACGCGGACTTACGATGTTATACTGGACCAGATCCTGAGTGGGACTTCCCACCTCCCAGGAAAGATCCGAAGACCATGCGATCGCGCCGCGTTCCGTAACATTATATTCGGCCCTCAGATAAGCATCGCTGACATCATCGGGAAGATAAACAGCGATATCTTCTCCGTCCTTCTCCACTGCGGCACCGTCTATGACATTACCGTCAGCATCTATGACATCAAAGTCCCAGTTACTCATATAAGTACCGTTACTGTTATCTGTAAATCTTATGACATCATCCTCATCAGGCTTTACCGCCTCCAAACCGTATGCCTCGTTCAGGGTACGCACAGTAAAAGAAGGTATATCATAATGAGTCTGAACATAAGTGACGATATGGTCATAATACTGATCGAAAGCATCGCCCGAATCACCTGAAGTAGTGTGGATGGATCTGGCAGGAGTAAATCCTTCATCCGGAGCAACATAATTAAATTCCGAATCACGCTCTCCGACCATCGTCTCCCATATAAGTATCTGGCAGGCTTCGTAAAGCTGAACGGTATTTGTCCCGCCTGCTTCCGTTATCGGTTCATTGAAATATCCCATATCGATAACTTCCTGACCGCCGTTTATCGAACCGTTATATCCGTAGGTCATTATGAGACTTATGAAGTTCTCGATCTCCCTGCCGTTTAAAAACCTGCTGCTCAGATTATTTCGAATATAATCCGGATCCTGCCTCACGGCCGTCGAATCGTCATCACGGTGATTTCCCGGCTCAAGACAATAGAGGACCTGTCCGTCATCGGCTGTATAGAAGATCGCGAATCTGTTGCCCGAAGCCGATTTGTGCCATCCGCCCTGAAGTGTGATATCCCCGTGATCTCCGCCATATGCGAAGATCACTCCCACGTCATGCTCCCCGTATCCGTCAGCAAGTGCCGGAATGGTAATACTTGCCGACAGGACTGCCGTCACGATGACAGCTCCGAGAGCTCTTATCAAATACTTTGATCTCATATGTCATGTCTCCTTTCGCTTATTCGGCCGTGCAGTATTCTCCGGCAGCTATATAGATCTTCCGGCTGGAAGCACTGTAAAAATAGACACTGTTCGACAGCCTGTCCGATTCATCCACGTCGCACTCATTGATCTCATTTACGATATTGGCCAGCGCGTCCGGATCCTTATCGTGAGATACCGTAAGGACCAGGACCTCATTGATTGAAGCAGGAAGGATATAAAGATCAGATCCCAGCTCTGTCGATATATCATTAAGTATGTCTTCGTAAAGAAGCACCGAGGCACCTGCAAAGTTATATCTGTTAGTTACGACATAAAGCTTCTGCTCCACGGGCATATCTTCAAGCATCGCCTTCTCTTCCTCGTCCGTCATCATATCCCCTAGCATCTCCCTGATATCCCTGAATACCGGCGGAAGGAGCTTTCTTGTATTCTTAAATGCCGCATTATAAAGATCCTCCTCATCCATATCGAGGATAGATGCGAGATCGTTATTTACCAGTACACTTGCGACTCCGTCAGAGGAAAAATCGACAGCCCATCTGTATACTATCGACAGATCCAAGAATTTCCTGTGAGGCACTTCTTCCAGAAGAGATCCGTTCTCCGCCGTATTGATCAGCTGATATACGATCCTGCCTTCGGCTTTTGTATAATCCGATGCGGGAAGAAGGCGTGCCCCGTAAGTAACACCATTCTTCATGACCTGAGCGGCCTTGATCATCTCACCTTCAAAATCTCCGGTTCTTTTATATCTGTCATACATCTCATTGATGCATAAGGTGGGGAGAATACTCCTGCCGTTTACTGCCGGGAGCATAAGACTGAAGCCGTCACATTTCTTACCGCGCTTCTCATAAGGTACTTCCTTGACTTCATACTTCTCGAATCCTTCACCAAGGTAGCACATAAAATCCCGGCTTACCTTCTTCTTAAAACTTTCATAATCCATTAAATGATCCTCCTTTTGGATTTCAGGCAAAATAAAACCGCATCGGACTCAATGTCCGACACGGTCGTTTTCTGTGTACACGATTATATGTTAATTGGCTCTCTGCCCTTTTGCAACGGCAAAAAAGTACCGTTTTTACGATGCCGCATCAAAGGATCAATTGTCAGAAGGTGCAATAACGACAGCCATTTGCCCGCCTTCGATACTTATGCTGAATGAGGTCTCACCATCCTTGATCTTATTGCTGTTGGAAAAAGATGATCCTGCCGTAAGATCCTGTCCGTTAAGCTCATAATATAGTCCCCGGGAAACGACGCCCTTCACGGGAGAATCGAAGTTTACGGGTATCAGTGATACCGTCAGCTTCTCAGGACTCATAATACCGCCGACTTCGATCTTATCTTTACCGCTCATGGGTATCACATCCGTAATACCGTCCGTAAGAGTTATATCCCTGCCTTCACTTCGCAGCTTTACCGCAAGCAGGATATTAGTCATCAGATGATCGAGGCGACCTCCGAAAGAACAGATAAGCCTTATCTCATGATCATCGGGTATCTGTCTTAAAGCAAGTTCGGTATCGGTCATATCCTTCTCAACAGGATAAACTTCGGTCTCTATACCGCGCTGATCGATCACAGCCTTCGCCTCAGCTGATAAGGAATCCAGATCTCCTATGAGCTTATCTATCCTTATCCCTGCTCTGAGGGCATGCTCGGCACCGCTGTCTGCACAGATGACCATATCCGCATCCTGACAGATACAGAATGCAGCATCAAGATCTATATCGGGACCGCCGGCGATTACAGCTGTCGTCATCTTATGGAATCATTACCGAGCTTTGTAAGCTTCCTTACGGTAGCACCGGGATCTTCACTCTTGAACACCGCACTGCCGGCTACGATATGTCTCGCACCGGCTTCTGCTGCCGAAGCGATATTTGAAGGTCTGATACCTCCGTCGATCGCGAGAAGTGCCTCGGAAGAATCATCATCCAGCATCTTCCTTACTGCTCTGATCCTGTCATAAGCGGATTCCATAAAACTCTGCTCTCCGAATCCGGGATTAACGCACATTATGAGTATCAGATCACATGCGCCCTTCTTGCAGAAAGGAGCAAGCACCTCAATAGGAGTATCGGGATGTATCGCCACACCGGCCTTTACACCGAGCTTTCTGATGTCCGCGATAAGAGCTTCGGCATCCTTTGTACACTCGATATGGAATGTGATCATATCAGATCCCGCCTCGGCGAAAGGCTTTATGAAATCCTCCGGATTAGTGATCATGAGATGCGTATCGAATGTGAGCTTTGATACCTTTCGAATAGACTTGACTACCGGAACACCCATTGAAAGGTTCGGCACATAGTGACCGTCCATTATGTCTATATGAAGAGCTTCGCAGTCATTCTCGATCGCCGCGATATCCCTTCCGAGATTTGCAAAATCCGCTGAAAGTATAGAAGGAACTATCTTCAGTTCATTGTTCATTTACGAACACCTCCGGTGTAATTATTTCTCTGGCTGTACAGGAATTCACAGAATTCGCTGTATCTCTCGTATCGTCCTTTGTCTATCGCCCTGCCGACTTCTTCCCTGACGGCGCAGTCACGCTCCGAGATGTGTCTGCAGTCATCGAATCTGCATCCTGCGGCAAGTTCTCCGATCTCCGGATAACCGCCTATGACCTGCTTATAGTCTATACCGAGCTCAAAAAGATCAAGTGACGTAAAGCCGGGCGTATCGGTAATAAATCCGTCTCCGAACTCGAAAAGCTCCACATGCCTGGTGGTATGCTTGCCTCTTCCGAGCCTGTCGCTGATATCGCCGGTCTTCATCATCTCCTGACCGAGCAGATGATTACACAGCGTACTCTTGCCGACTCCCGAAGGTCCTGCAAGTCCGGTAAGACCTGATCCCGTAACGGCTCTTATCTCTTCCTCGGTGACGGGAGACTCGATATTGGATACGAATGTCGTAAAGCCTGCTGCATTATACACCTCATAAAGATCATTTGCAGTCTCTTTATCCATATCCTCCTTAGAGAATACGATCACGGGGCGTATGTCCATCGTAGAACATATTATGAGCATCTTATCAAGAAGCTTAAGATCAGGCACAGGATCTTTGACCGCAAATACGAGTACGAGAGTATCGATATTAGCCAGAGGAGGTCTCACAAGAGAATTCTTTCGAGGATGGATCTTCTCCAGGACATACGGGACATCCGGATCTCCCGAAGGAGCTATCGTGACCTTATCTCCGACAGCGGGAGTCAATCCCTTGCGTCTTATTCCGCCTCTGATCTGACAGAGCCTGACATCAGAAGAGGAGACTCTTACAGTGTAAGTGCCTCCTACTCCTTTTGTTATTATTCCTTCTGTCATCTCCTGCATCAGAAACCGCCGCCGGGACCCGGTTGTCCCCAACCTTGATCTCCGCCCTGGTTCCAATCCTGCTGTCCGTTGTCCGACTGTGTAGACTGAGTATCCGAAGGGGGCGGTACGGGAGTCGGTGTTGGCGTATCCGTAGGAACCGGTGTAGGTGTGGGATCCTGCGAGAATACTGCCGTATATGTCTGCGAAGGTGATTCATCATCCTCATCAGGTGTGGAAACAGTGAACTGCAATGTCTCCTGATACCAGACGATATCACCGTTCTCATTTACCCAGTGCTGGAAAGTCCAGCCCTCATTGGCATGAGCAGTAAGCGTAAACTGCTCGCCGGGAGCATATTCTCCTCCGCCCTCGACATATCCGCCGCCGCTGGCTTCACCCTCGACAGTGACCATGATAGGAGTAGGCGTAGGTGTTCCGCCGCGCTCGACATCTTCCCATGTACCTACATAGACCTTGATGGAGGATCTTCTGGGAATTGAGATACCTGCCGGCGGATCGGTAAGGATTACATACTGCTGGCTCTCGGGAAGAGAAGTGACCTCAGGTGCGCCGTCGATGGGATCGATGATGATATCAAGTTCCTCAAGTTCTTCTCTTGCCTCTTCAAGTGTCATACCCTCAAGATCGGGGATCGTGGCACTGGAAGGTTCCTTGGCATATACGACTACGACGGTAGAACCGGGAACGACAGTAGATCCTGCGGGCGGTTCTGTCCTGATGACGACACCGGCTTCAACGTCTTCATTCTCTTCTGTAAAGAAATCGACATTAAGTCCCTGAGCCTGAAGGCTGGAATATGCATCGGTATAAGGGATACCCTCATAGTCCATAAGAGTCAGCGAATCGGGAGCTACGGATACTGTAAGTACGAGCTTATGTACGTTGGATCCTGCCTTGATGACCATACCCTCTTCGATATTCTGTGCGAGGATGATGCCCGGATCCACATCGCTTCTTGCTTCATTTACGAATTCATATGTAATGCCGTTGTTCTCAAGTTCTTCCTGGACTTCTTCCTTGGTAAGACCTACATAATTACGGACCGTATAGTCCTGATTCTTCTGGATCGACGTCGCACTCTTTATGGATGTGACGATAAGAGTACCAAGTCCCACAAGAACGCCAACGATACATACGATTATAAGTACGAGAACGATATTATCCCTGAATCTGGACCTTCTCCTGGCTTCGGCAGATTTCTCAAGATCACCGATCTTCTCATAGTTGGGATCCTGCCTGAAAGAGATATCCTGAGGCTCTTCAGGCTCTGCGGTTATCTCGTTATTGACTACGCCGTATACGCCGTTGGGATCGACCATAAGAGCATCCAGCTCCGTAACCATCTGGCGCATTGAAGAATATCTCTTATCGGGAGTCTTCTGCATACACTTAAGGATGATCGAATCAAGTCCGGCGGGAATATCCGGAACGAAGGACGAAGCCATCGGCGGCTTCTCCTGCAGATGCTTGACGGCAATGGCAACATTGGAATCACCGTCAAAGGGAACTCTTCCCGTTACCATCTCGAAAAGCATGATACCGACTGAATAGATATCGGAAGCGGGACCTACATTACCGCCTCTTGCCTGCTCGGGCGAGAAGTAATGAACAGAGCCCATCGCTCCTCCGGATGTCATAGTGATTGTGCTTCCCGTGGAAGCTCTTGCAATACCGAAGTCCGTGATCTTTGCGATACGATCTCTGGAAATAAGGATATTCTGCGGCTTGATATCTCTGTGGACTATGCCGTTCTTATGAGCATATTCAAGAGCCATGCCGACCTGAATAACGATCGGAACTGCAACCTTCCAGTCAAGATGTCCGTTCTGATTGATGAGCTCCTTAACGGTAATACCGTCAACATATTCCTGAACTATATATCTGAAGTTACCTTCATGACCGACGCCGAAGACCTTAACGATATTCGCGTGATTGAGCGAAGAAACAGCCTTCGCCTCCGTATCGAATCTCCTGATGAACTCCTCGTCAGCCGAAAATTCGGGCTTTAATATCTTGATAGCGACCTTGATCCCGGATCCCATATCGGTTCCGAGATAAACATTGGCCATTCCGCCTCTTCCGATAAGCTTGTTAATCTTGTACTTCCCGGCAAATATCATGCCCTCAGGGCCTTGTACACTCATATAAGCTTGCTCCTTTAATGCTTAGCAGGTCCCGGTGTCACATGTGCCAGCAGGACCGTAATATTGTCATCGCTTCCGGCTTCGTATGCCGCAGCGAACAGATTATCGAGACAATCCTCGAGGTCGTTCCTCTGCTTGAGGGACTTCCTGATATCATCATCCGGCACGAAAGAATAAAGTCCGTCCGTGCACAACATGAGCATATCTCCGTATATTATATTATACTCGTAATGATCCGGTATAAGAAACGCATTTTCCCCCAGGGACTTTACAAGTGTGTGTCGTTCGGGGTGCGTCTCGAATTCCTCTTTGGTGATCGATGCGCTCCTCAGAAGCTCTGCAGCATATGTATGATCAGCCGATATCTGGGTCATGGATGAACCGTGGATAAGATATGCCCTGCAGTCCCCCATGTGTGATATCAGAACTCTTGTCCCCCTGACAACGGCTACTGTCAGCGTCGTGCCCATCCCCATCAGTGACGTATCGCTCAAAGCCTTCTTGAGGATGGCTACGTTAGCCTTTCGAAAGATATTATCCAGAAACTTCTTAAGTTCCTCTTCAGCCAAAGTATCGAAGCGCTCCTCTGATCTGATCTCTTCAAGGACCGTATCCACGGCGATCTTACTGGCGATCTCACCGCCGCAGACTCCTCCGATACCGTCGGCAAGCACCATAACACATGACTTCCCGGTATCCAGAATCTGATAATTATCTTCGTTGTTGGTCCTCACCTTACCGGTCTCGGACCTGCCGGCAGATCTCATTTTCCCTTATCTCCTTGCTCTATGCCGCGGCGCAGCTGTCCGCATGCAGCCATTATATCACTTCCCATTTCCCTTCGCAGAGTGGCATTGATCCCGCGCTGCTCCAGAGCATTCCTGAATACTTCTATCCTCTTCTTGCGGCATCGCTTATAGGGGCTGCCGTCAAATTCATTGGCGGCGATAAGATTCACGTGGCAATTCATACCCTTAAGGAGCTTTTGAAGCTGATCGGCACACGCTATGGTGTCATTGACCTCGTCAAAGAGCGAATATTCAAAAGTGATACGTCGTCCGGTGACCTTGGTATATTCCCTGCAGGCATCCATAAGATCCCTCAGCGCATAGTGTGCCGGAACCGGCATAAGTTCCTTTCTGAGCTCGTCATTAGGAGCATGAAGCGATATAGCAAGATTGACCTGAGACTTAAGAGCCGTAAACTCTTTGATCCTGGGGATAAGGCCGCATGTGGATACGGTAATATGTCTTGCTCCGAGGCCCGGACCTTCGGGATCGGTCAGCATACCGATAAAGCCCAGAAGATTATCGAAATTATCAAAAGGCTCACCGATACCCATGACGACGACACTCCTGATCTTCTCATTCATATGGCGCTGCGAAAGGAGTACCTGACCGAGCATTTCGCCGGCAGTAAGGGATCTTCCGAAGCCCGCGTGGGCAGAAGCGCAGAAAGTACAGCCCATCTTGCATCCTGCCTGAGAAGATATACATATCGAAAGGCCTGTCTTATATCTCATGACAACGCTCTCGATGATATTGCCGTCCCAAAGAGAATAGACGAGCTTGACCGTACCGTCGATCTGAGATACGAATTCATGTATAACGTTCATGGAGCCGAAGGAAAAGTCCTTCTCAAGCTCATCTCTCATGGCCTGAGGAATATTAGTCATCTCCTCCGTCTTAATGACGCCGGAGCTCAGCCACTTATGTATCTGACCTGCGCGGAACTTCGGGTAGCCCTTATCAAGGCACCACTTCTCAATGTCTTTCCCGGTAAGATCGAGACAAAATTTCCTGTTATCCACTGTTATCTCCTCTTCATCCTGGCGATAAAGAATCCTTCGCACAGGTCTATATCGGGCAGGAGCGTTATCATGCCGCCCTTAATGTCTTCACTTCTTTTCTCATCGATTATAAGCCTGTCAGGCAGGAATGGCGTTATATCTTCTGCATAAAAATCCGGATGATCATCCAGGAATGCTCTTACCTGTTCCTCATTCTCATCACGGTTGACGGTGCAGGTACTGTAGATAAGCGTACCTCCGCTCTTAACATACTCTGATGCATTATCCAGGATGAGCCTCTGCTTGGGAATAAGCTCACTGATCCTCTCATATGAGATGGAGTGCCTGATATCGGGCTTTCCGGACATAAGTCCTAAGCCGCTGCAAGGCACGTCGGCAAGAACTATGTCAAAGCTTGC
>CACZPC010000075.1 GCA_902782985.1 Oscillospiraceae bacterium | reverse complement strand
GCCGGAATTGGCACCGCTGCTCTCCGCGGTTGCCGGGCTTCATAGGGCCGGTTCCCTCCGCCACTCTTGATAAGTAGTGAACTAGTTGTTATTTAGAACAATTAATTCTAGCACATACGTTTTTTGCCGGTCAAGAAAAAACTGACATTTGTCGGTTTTTGTCGAAATTTGTCGGTTTTTTGGTGCACAAATCCGCTTGAAAATTCTTTACAATCCGTCTTATCACAAAAACGAAGGAGATCAGCAACATGGCTTTCGCTATCGAACTGAAGATAAATGACAGATATCTCGCCGCCCTCTTACGGCACAAGCTCAGTACCGTATTCAATGATGCATATATCATAGGGATCGATCCATCCGATGCTGAAGAGATCATGAAGATGGCGGAATTCAAGATCACTCTTTACGATAATCGATCATATCGCCCCGAAGATCCGATGAGCATACCGATATTCGGACTTGAGAAGAACGGATTTCGATATTTAAGTGTTGCATCTCTTTGCAGTCAGATAAGAGACAAGTCCGCCTCCGTCGACACATCAGGCACTTCGGGAAGCGGCAACGGAAGAGCTCATATACTGTTCCCGTTCTCCTATATCGATGACAGAGAGAAGATGATAGGCGAATATTTCGAAGGATTAAGGTACGAAGCGGATCACGTCATAAGGATAGACCTGATGTCAGGACTCAGAATGCCGGCTCCAATAAAGACGGGACCCGAGGCAGGATCTCTCACATCACTTCTCCGGCTCTCTTCATCCGGTAAGCTCGCATCTGAAGATATCCTGCAGTTCTGTAATCCGGACTTAAGCGGATTTCTCACACCCGGACGTCCTCAGGATCCCGATGACGTATTCGATTCGGATCCGGAATCGATAATAACGCTTCTCAAGGGCCTTAAGGAATTAAGTATTAAGGGAAAAGATCCGGATATCGCCACACTTGCCGTTATCGAAGGATTCAAGCTTTCCATGATACGAAGAATGATCCCGCATGCCGATACGATCCACATTCTCCTGCCATCCAGAAGTGCCGAAGATTCCTCAGGCCTCGGAAGCATACGTGACATCCTGATGCGTGAACTTTCCCCCGACCAAAAGCTTCTTATCCACTATTCAGAAGACTATACAAGAAAAGAGGTACTCAATGACAGAACAAGAATTTGATCCCGTCGAGCTGAAAGACAAGCTCACATATTATGTACTGAATTCTCTGTCATCAGAATCAGATCCTTCGGATGACAGACTGAAAGAGATCATAACAGATGTAGTAAATGACGATTCATTAAATCTCAAGATCCCGCTCGACCGCAAACGTGATATAGCACTCAATATCTTCAACAGCTTAAGGAGACTCGATGTCATCGAACCGCTTATGGAGGATCCCGAAGTCACCGAGATAATGGTAAACGGGCCTAAGAACATCTTTTACGAGAAAGCTGGAAAACTATACAGGTCAGACATCGTATTCAAGGATCCGCAGACGCTTCAGACAGTGATATCGTGTTTCTTTGCCAATCAGAACAGACCTCTTAATGAAGCTAATCCGATATCGGATCTGAGGCTTCCGGACGGCTCAAGGGCAAATGCGGTCCTCCCGCCTATTGCTCCCGACGGACCGATAGTGACCATCCGAAAGTTTACGGGTATATCTCATGATATAGTCACACTCATAAGGCAGGGATTTATAAGCGAAGAAGCTGCCAGATTCCTATGTGAATGTGTCAGGGAGAGAAAGACGATCTTCCTTTGCGGCGGTACCGGAAGCGGCAAGACCACATTCCTTAATACACTTTCCTCGTTTATACCCAAGGACGAGCGAGTTATAACGATCGAAGATTCGGCCGAACTGTCTCTTCAAGGCATAGCGAATCTCGTTCGTCTCGAAGCAAGGCTACCCGGGCCGGACGGCAACGGCGAAGTAAACATCGGATCCATGATCAGAGCAGCCTTAAGAATGCGTCCTGACAGGATCATCGTAGGAGAAGTAAGAGGAAGCGAGAGTGCCGACATGATGCATGCGCTTAATACAGGTCATCCGGGCTCTATGTGTACCGGTCATGCTAATTCATGTATCGAAATGCTCGAAAGGCTGACCGCAATGGTAATGGCAGGATCTTCTCTCCCCTACGAAGCCATAGTGACTCAGCTTTCCATGGGCATAGACATCATAGTCCACATCAGAAGGAACAAGGAAGGCAGAAGATTTATCGATGAGATAAGCGCTGTGCTGCCGTCGCGAGGGAAAGAATTCGCACTCGAGCAATTATATATAAACAACGGAGGACAGGAACTTGAAAGGATCTGCAGCGAAGAATATCTTTCCGTCATCAGAACAGGTGCGGTCTAAATCATCTCCCGGAAGACTCTTTCTGATCAAAGGCTTATGGTCATATCCGCTCTTTGTTGTCACGGTATTTCTTATCTCATCTTCATTTATAGCGTCATTCAACGCAAGGCTGATAATATCGGTGATCTTGTCTGTTTTCCCCTGGAAAGCAGCTGTCTCGAGTGTCTATTCCGATAATCATAAGCATCTTAGGACACAGATACTTGTCCTTCTTCAGGTACTGACCACAAGCGTCAGCAGCGGCTATTCTCTTGAGCGTTCTTTTATGCTCATAAGACCTATTATCGAGAATACATTCGGGAGCAGGAGCGCATTATGCAAACCTCTGATCACTCTGGAGAATAAGCTCAAGGTACATATAGACCTGAAGAAAGCTCTTAATGATTTTTCTCATGACTTAAACTTTCCCGAGACTATACCGGTATTTCATGCACTGGCAATATCTTCAAAGATAGGAAACAACAGTCTTGCAATTCTAAGAAGCAGTTGTCAGATGCTCTCTGAGATGAATGCGGTCCAAAGCGAGATCAGCGCCGCAAACGCAGGAAAGAATGCGGAAGCTGCGATCCTTTGTATAATGCCGTTTGCAATAACGGCAGCTCTGGACAGGATGGGCGACGGTTACCTGAGTGCGGCAAGAGATTCAAAAACAGGATCAGTTATTCTTACGGCAGCATTCGTACTTGCGGTAATCGCATCCGCCCTTCTGTTCAGATTCATGAATCACAGGGAAACGGAAACATCCGATAAAAGAACTTCGGTCAATACCGAATATCGCGGAAGACCGTTTATGACTGATCTTATAAGAAGAATATCCCCTGCCGGATTTACCGCGTCCAGGCATGACCTTTTCAGTGAATTATCGCTCGATCCTTCGGCTGCATACGAAGCATATCTTCGAAAGCAGCTGGTAACGGCTGTCGCTTCGTTTCTGATATCGGGAATCGTACTTGCCGTCAAAGGATACAGCATTTTATTCGCAATACCCGTATCATTCATATTCATCATCGCGGGAATGAGCGATATCACAAGAAGATCAGAAACAAAAAAAGAAGAGATAATGCAGGATATACCGCTTTTTCTCTGTCTTATATGTACGCTTCTCGAAGCCGGCCTGCAGCTGCCTAAGGCGATCGAGATATGCTGCGGCGCCTTTGGCGAAAACAAAAGTCTGTCATCCGAGATAAAGAATCTCAGGGCAATGATATTAAGCGGCATATCCGCTTCAGATGCGGTCGAAAGGATGTCGCTTCGTATACGAATACCGGAAGCGCAGGCAGCGTTACTTCTGGTTGCAAGATACGGAAGGCTTGGTACAGGGGAAGTATTAAATCTCCTCTCTCTTCAGGCATCTTCCTGCTGGAATCTGTGCAGGAATGCCGCGAGGAAGAAACAGGAGCGCGAGGCACTGGGACTTCTGTTTCCCATGACGCTCGACTTCCTGTGTGTCTTACTCGTTGCTACAACACCCGCGATCATTTCATTAGGCATATAAATAACAAGGAGGAAAAGAATGAAAATGCTGAAGAACAGAAACAAAAAAGGTATGGGTACCGTGGAAACG
>CACZPC010000074.1 GCA_902782985.1 Oscillospiraceae bacterium | reverse complement strand
TGCTAAGGAGCTCGTTGAGAAGGCTCCCGTTGCTCTTAAGGAGAACGTTGCTAAGGATGAGGCTGAGGAGCTTGTTAAGAAGCTTTCTGAGACAGGCGCTGAGCTTGAGCTCAAGTAATATCTCATTACTTAAACTTCAGTAATCTGCGGCGTGGTCGGATATCCGGCCACGCTGTTTTTATTACTTGAAATATTTTTCTTGACATAGTGTCCGCCCGTTGCTAAAATTGATAAGCACGCTGACAAGCGAGGCATACATGGCGGCATAGCTCAGTTGGCCAGAGCGTCCGGTTCATACCCGGCAGGTCGCAGGTTCGAATCCCGCTGCCGCTACCATATAAGGCCCGTTGGTCAAGCGGTTAAGACGTCGCCCTTTCACGGCGGAGTGACGGGTTCGATTCCCGTACGGGTCACCATAGCAAGTTAAGTCTCTTTCGATCATCGATAGAGGCTTTTTGTTATTTCGGAATAATTTATGCGGCTTGATCGGAAACTATCTTTTCGCCATATGTTAGAATATCTCATGAACATTCAAATGACGGAGGCCTGTTCTTGTGAGTCACAGGATACTGATAGTAGAAGATGATATGACGATCGCGTCTCAGATGAAGATCGCACTTGAGAACTGGGGGTACGAGGTAGCGCTCACAGAGGATTTCAGTGATCCGATGGCCGAATTCATCAGATACAATCCTCATCTCGTGCTAATGGATATAACACTTCCGTTTAATAACGGCTTCTTCAGATGTTCAAAGATAAGAGAAGTTTCTAATGTTCCCGTAATATTCGTTTCATCAGCCGGAGATAATCTTAATATGATCACGGCCATCAATATGGGCGGAGATGATTTTATCACCAAGCCTTTCGACTTTAATGTATTGCTTGCCAAGATCAAGGCGGTCCTTCGAAGATCCTATGATTTTGCCGGAAGCGGTTCACAATATATGGAGCACAGAGGTGCTATCTATAATCCGGCGGATTCGACTCTGACTTATAAAGGAGAGAAGATAGATCTTACAAAGAACGAGAGTAAGATCTTAAATGCACTCATCAGCAAAAAGGGGACCATCGTATCAAGAAACAGGCTCATGGAGCAACTTTGGAATGACGATCTATTTGTTGATGAGAATACTTTAAGTGTTAATGTAAACCGATTAAGAAAGAAACTCGACGAGGCGGGTCTTAACGATTTCATAAAGACCAAGAAGGGGCAGGGCTATATCATTGAGTGACCTTAAAGCCTATATAAGGTATCGCCTGCCGGTAGCAGGAGTCCTCACTATATTTCCGATATGTGCATGGGGATTGTGCTATCTTTACGAACTGCCGGTGAATCCTTTCGTTCATCTTACATATCTTTCAGCAGCATTGGCTCTCGTCTTTGTCGTTGTAGATTTCATAAAATACAGAAACAAGCTCTCCGAGATAAAGCGCGGTGTGGATGAGGATACAAAGATCATCGGAGCTGATGCGATAGAAGAGGAATACATAAGGCAGATAACGGATCTTCGAAGAGAACTGCGTGATACCGGAGATCAGTTTGCAGGTAAGTATAACGAAATGGTGGATTACTACACCATCTGGGCTCATCAGATAAAAACACCGATCAGTGCATTATCGCTGACAGCGCAGAATATCGACGATGATGATCTTCGTGAATCACTTATGACGCAGATAGTAAGAGTTGAGAACTACGCTGACATGGTAATGGGATATATAAGACTCGACAGCGAGACAAATGATCTGGTATTCACCCGCCAGTCCGTGGAGAATATCGTAAGGCAGGAGATCAAGAAACAAAGATCCGCGATAGTAGCTAAGGGACTGACTCTGGATTTCCGGGGCGGGGAACATGAAGCCGTGACGGATTCAAGGTGGCTGGGTTTTGCCGTAGGTCAGGTATTAAGTAACAGCATAAAGTACACCTCAAAAGGAAAGATCACGGTTACCTGCGACAGCGAAAAGATAGTGATCGAAGATGAAGGAATGGGAATCGCCGCTGAAGATCTGCCGAGAGTATTCGAGAAGGGATATACAGGCTATAACGGGCGAGGAGACAAGAAGTCCACGGGGATCGGTCTTTATCTCGTAAAGAGAACAATGGATATGCTCCGTGGAGACATCTCGATCGAGTCGGAAGTCTCCAAAGGAACGAAAGTAACACTGTATCTTACAAAACCGTAAGATACAGTTTCTTTTTGTAAGGACGATAAATGGTACGGGAGATTCTTTAGAAATATGATATTACCGTAAAGAAATATCGGAGGTAAATGCCATAATGTCGATGCTTGAAGTCAAGAATCTTAAAAAAGTATATACGACGAGATTCGGTGGGAATAAGGTCACAGCATTATCAAATGTAAATTTCACGGTAGAAAGAGGCGAGTATGTCGCCATCATGGGCGAGTCGGGTTCGGGAAAGACAACGCTCCTTAATATCCTCGCTGCTCTTGATAAGCCTACGGAAGGTGAGGTCATCCTCGAAGGTGATAATCTTAATAAAGTAAACGATAAGGCGCTGGCTGCCTTTAGAAGAGAAAGACTGGGATTCGTATTTCAGGAATTTAATCTTCTCGATAATTTCTCCGTAAGGGATAATATCTATCTTCCTTTGGTACTCGCAGGCGAAAAGCATCAGAAGATGAGAGAGAAGCTCGATCCGATCGCAAAGAAGCTGGGTATAGACGAACTTCTCGAGAAATATCCTTACGAGATCTCGGGAGGCCAGAAGCAGAGAGTAGCAGTGGCGAGGGCTATCATCACCAAGCCTGATATCCTTCTGGCAGATGAGCCTACGGGAGCGCTCGATTCGGGATCGACCGATGA
>CACZPC010000073.1 GCA_902782985.1 Oscillospiraceae bacterium | reverse complement strand
TTCGATGGTCCAGGATCTGATCTCATAGTCTGATGTATTGGTGATAGTATATTCACCCTGGGTACTGTTATTCCAGGTTGAGACCTGCTCATAGGTGATCTCGAACGGATAAGCATCGTACTCTCCGTGAGTATTCATGTCCGCCTTTAGCTCTCGCCAGGGCAGGAATCCCATAAACAATGTGGCTGTAAGTGCTGCGCTTACAAACTTTACAGGTCTTTTTATTCGATTGTTCATATGTATAGTCCCCTTCATCTGTAATATTGTTTTAACAGACGCGTAACAGAATATACATATACACAAGAGTAGTCAATAATAATAATTTGTCATATATCAGCTTTTTGACATAAGATCACAAGCATATCCACAGTAAAAACCCCCGACGGAATAGTCCGCGGGGGCCTTTCGATCAGTATTAAGATTTATACTTCAACTTACATTACCTGACATACTGATACGATGGATGGCCATTGATCGGTTGCTTCAGCAGAATATATTCCGATAACATAGTATCCCGAGCCGTAATCACTGATATCGATAGTACAGTCATAATATGGGAATCCGTTATAGTAATTAAGTTCGGGCTCTATCCTGCCTGTTATATCCGTGGAATTATCTACAAGTCCGTCAGGCAGATAGAATACCTTAAACGTCATTCCTTCATACTCCGTAATAGTAGAAACCGAGAACTGTATCTGAGTAGAATCAGAAGTGTATATGCCGAAATTAGAATAGTCCGTCTCGGGATCATACCATCCGGTAAAATCAGTGTCGATAATGCCGACAAAATCAGCTGAATCTGATGCGGCATTATCATAGTACTGAATCTCTCCTTCGTGACCGCTATAGTCACTTAAATACATAAGATCACCGGAAGAGGATGATGACGGAGCCGTCGGCGTAGGATCAGCAATATCAAGAGATACGGTTGCCGTCTCAACCGCTATCACAGAGTCATCATAAGAATCATAGAATGTGATCGTATAGTCTCCGGCTGCAAGATAAGAATTTGAATCATCAAGCGGAGCACCAGTCGAATCAATATCAAAATAGCACTCATCATACATATAAGAATCGGTATATATCTCACTTCCGCCATAAGATATCGTATAGTAAACATCCGAAGCAGAAACGTCACCGCTGAATGAGATCTGACACCAAATATAGAAAGTATTAGTATAAGAACCGTTTCCGTCATCGCTGTCGTACCATACAGTGCCGGAATACAGATCGGCCAACGGTGTCCTGTATGTGATCTCCGTCGTATCGGTAAAGACATATACCTTATCAAAAACCTTGGTATAGTTTGTCACCAGCCAGGTTCCGTCTTCACCCTCAAACTCAAGCGTTACCTTGATCTCCTGAGTATCGGCATCAGCGATCGCATCAGTAAGAGCATCGATATCAGTTATCTCCTCATCTTCAAGAAGATCCTCATAATCAGCCATCGTAAATATTACGTCGACAGAACCGGATCCTTTCTTAGTTGATGCTTCAACTGATTCTTCATCTATCTCATAAGTGATAGTATCCGCTACGGCAGAAGCAAAAGCTGCGGCATTATCGTTATAGATATCACCTTCCCTGAAATCCAGAAGAGCTTCCCAGTCCTCCGTTTTCTTATCGAAATCATCGTCTGAAAGCTTCTTAAGTTTTCCAAGATCGCATGCTGCCACATTCTTAGCATAGGTCTCTGCAGCATCAAGTACCTCATCAGGAGCCTTATCCTTGATCAGATCACATGAACAGATGCTCATTACGAATGATGCTGTCAAAAGAGCCGATACTGCTGTTTTTGTTGCCTTTCTCATAATGTTACCTCCCTTACCTGTTAAAATAATTTTACAACAAAATATCCCGCACCGAAACCCATTCGATACGGGATACTTACAGTTTACATTATCACGTGTTATCAGAGGAACTCGCTGAAATCGTCCAGAGTCTCTTCGTCGGTTGCAACAGTAGGTTCTTCCTTAGCCTTGGCTGCGGCTTCCTTCTGTCTCTGCTTCTCACTCTCGCGAAGTTCCTTCTCATACTGAGCAACTTTATCGGCGATCTCCTGCTCTTTTGCCGCCTTACGTGCAAGAGAATCTTCAAGAGCCTTCTGCTGCATCTGCTTACGTTCTTCCCTTGCCTTCTGCTTAGCTTCCTGCTCGGCGATCTGCTGCTCTTCCTCTGCTATCTTCTGAGCAAAATCTTCCCTTTGCTCATCGCTCATCCTTTCAGCGGCTGCCTTGCGAAGATCGGACATTGACTCCGGAGCGGATACTGCCCTCTGCTTGATCGCTTCCATCTTGCGCTTTCGCTCTTGGGCTTCCTTGGCTTCATTTGCAGAAACCTGTGCACCGAGCTTATTAAGCTCATTGGCAACAGCACCGGTAGTAACAGTGGGAGTGAATCGTTCTGACTCTTCAGCCTCAAATTCGACATGCCTTACTTCGACTCCCTCAACGCCGGTCGTACTGTAATCAGATGCGGCATCTACTATAGTCTTAAAGTCCGGTGTCGGAACGCCCGGAAGGATCTCATATTTTTTCTGTATACGTTTCATTATCATGCTCCGTGTATCTTGATCAAAAGGAGAACGATCAATATCGTCTCTATTATCGCAATAATCGTAAGTACAATGGATGACTTTTTGATTACAGGTCTTACTTCAACTTGCTTATATTTCTTCTCTTCAGCAGCCGTCTCATTCTCTCCGCCCTTCCTGGGTTTCATCTCATCTTCCTTGATTCCGCCCACCGGAGCATTGGCCGCCGCCTCGATCATGATCTTTCTTGCTTTCTTGACTTCAGGGACCATCATATTCTGAAGATCTCTGAAAGACTCGTTATTCCTCGGGAATGCATCGGCCGAATTGGGAAGTGACTTGGAATCAGGTGCCTTCGTTCCGCTGAAATATAATGCTGCAAAAGACGCATCATCACTGTTATTGCTCGAACCGATTATATACTTCTCGAGTATTCCGCGGATCTCATTCTCGCTCTTATTGCGTCCGGCGGCTAAAGTCTCCGCCATACGTGCCACGACCGGCTTAACAAGACCGGAATTCTCATCATAGACAGAATCTTGGACACCGTCAGTCATAAGAGCAACTGCATGCACATCATCTGTCGTGGTCTTGATCAGACGAAGATAATCAGCTGCATGAGAAGCCGTGACGAAATATGTAGAAGAGACATTGGTACCATTCTGCGGCATCGTCAACGGAGAAAGCCCCGAAGATGTTACCTTGACGATCACTCCGTCGCCGATATGACCTGCGAGCATCCTTCTGTCCTTAACGGCACAGAACAGGAGCGTACATGACAACCTCTCGATATTATCGAGCTTGTGCTCTTCGATAAGCTTCGAGAATCTGACATGGAGTGCCGCTATTATCAGACTTCTGACAGCTGCCTCCCTGTTCTCGTTATACAGAGCATCGAAATGCTCTGTCAAAAGCTTACTTATCTCTTCAACTGCAGCTTGAGATCCGAATCTGGCGTGAGTATATTGCTTGCTGCCCGCACCGTCGGCCACAACTACACAGCTGACGCCGTTCTTCGTTACAGCAAGAGATGCATCCTCGCACGGGACGCCTCTGTGTCTGTGTTTCTGACCCGTAAGGGTTACTGCCGCAAGCTCTATATCTGCCATATTACTCTTCCATAAACTTGAAGAAATCGTCCACGTCGACCGACTCACCCTCGGGCTCGGTGGATATATTATAAAGTGCATCATCGTTCATACCGGAAGATACTACCGAAGAAGATGATGAACCGAGGAATTCGAAGAGTTTACCGAAATCACCGGAAGATACGGAGATAGGTTCCTCTCTCTTGATGGACAGCTTCTTTAAGATGTCAAAATCAACGCTCGAACCGACTCCGATATTGAATACGACGAGTTTATCTTCTGCTTCCAGTTCATTACATGCCTTGATCGCCAGATCCATATTAGCCATGGCATTCGGGCCCTGAGGTGCTCCGTCCGTAATTACAACGAGCCAGGGCTGATAATACTTGATACCAAGCTCCTTATAGCCTTCCTTTCGAGCATTCAGGAGCTCAAGAGCCGTAAGTATACCTTCTCCGATAGGAGTAAGTGTTGTAGAAGCGGAGATCTCAGGAAGTCCGTTGTCACTGATCTTACCAAAGGGCATTACGATCTCTACCGACGAACCGAATGTAACTATTGCGATATCCGTTGCCGACTTTGTATCATCGTTCGCCTTGATAGATGCGATAAAGTTCGACAGACCCATATTAAGCTGCTTTATGGGATTACCCATCATAGATCCCGACGTATCAAGACAAAAGCAAATCGGAAGTCTTCTCTTTGTGCTGTTACCGAAGTCGGAAGCACTGAATTTTTCTGCCATTTAATATCCTCCGTTAGTCCTTATTATCAATTAAACAGGCCTTTCTTGAGCTTACCGAAAAGGCCGGATGATGATTCCTGTTTTTTCTCGTTTGAGGCATCAGGCACAGCGTTATTCCCCCGATGTCCGTTGGTAGCAAAAGGACCTATACCGGAAGGATTACTTCCTATAGGAGCAAAAGGTCCCTGAGCACGGGGCGGATTCGATACAGAATTCGAATTACGCTGTCCGTTATCAGATACGCCGGCACCGTTAATACCGGAGAATCTGGGCTTTTCAAAAGTCTTAGGCCTTCCGTTATCACTTACGGCGTTTGTTTCTGCAGTCATGTGATATTCCATCTTCGGGAATACCTTATATGCTTCTTCATCCTCATAAGTATGAGTGGAAAGCTCAGTCTTATAGTACAACAAAGACTCATACCACTCTATAGTCTCATAACGTCTGCCTTCCTTAAAGACTCCGTAGAGCATCTCTCTTATATAGTCAGGAAGATACTGCCAGATATAATTATACCCTCCGACAGGAATATGTTCTTCATCTGAATTATCAAGGGTATAAGGAAAATTCTTAAGCAGGATCTCTTCCCTCAATGTCTCAGCTCCCTTACGGGTAGCATAAGGATGTAATCCGCAGAAAAGAACCGAGAATACCAGCATTGCTATGGAATAGTCCTCATCATGAAGAGATCTTAAGAAATCCGTAAAATTCCTTCCCCACAACTCGGGACACGTGAAATCTTCAGTACCGACGGGACACGGCAACGTACCTACCTGAACACTGTCCATATCGATAAGATAAATGGAAGCGGATGAATAAATAAGCGCATTCTTAAGCTGAATATCTCCTGCAACGATATCATGCATATGAAGATATATATATTTCTCTAACAGATCTACGATAGTATCGACCACATCAAGCCTGGTCCACTTAGGAAAGCTGTTTGTGATCGCATCAGGGCCGTCAAAGACAGAACCGAGAGTCTTGCCCTTACCGAGCATCATGGTATAACCGACCGGAACACCCTTATAGAAAAGAAGATCCTGAGGCCAGCAGATCCCCACGCTCTTGATCCCCATGGAGACCATCTTAGTAAGCTTATTCCACCTTAGAGGAGTAATGACACCCTTGTGATAGATCTTGGCAACCAAAGATGGATCATTAGTCGTAAAGACCATACCTTCCGCACCGTTGCTTATCCTCTTACTGAGCTCTATCTGTCTGTCATTACCGGTAATAACGATATCTCCGACATTACAGTAGACAGGAGCATCGAGATACTTATTAAGCGAGGCAAGCGGATTGATATCGGGCTTGGGAATATATGCACGAAGCTCGGCATTACCGTGGCATACTACCGTCTCCGTCGGAGACAGGATGCAGATATCACAGGTAAATTCCGGATCTTTCTCAAGCAGACGCTTATTAAACAGCGAATGCTTGGTGGTCACGATACAGATATCCTCGAGAGTCTCGACCTTACGGATGTAATCTACGGTCTCGATCGCCTGTATGGTATGAAGCTTCTTAGACGGAAGAAGTACTCCGCAGAATTCCTTCATGGAAGCCGTAGCCATAAAATTCTTATCGTCAGCCTGATGGATGATGCAGTAATGGAGTAGCTTAAATGCTCTGCTGACGTAGATATCCATGGATTCCGCCAATATAAGATCAAGGAACTCGGAAAAAAGAGCAGTCCCGCCGAACTCCCTGATAACCGACTGATCTACAGCCAATGCTCTATAATTGCGCAATACATCCATACCCATACACAACCATTGTATATTTCTTAGAAATAAAAGGCAATGAATAACGAACAATTTGTGGCGAAAATGAGGCAAAAACATAAAATAGTTCAACGGCGACCTTAGGATCGATCAACCGTTGAACTATCAGCACACAATTAAAAATCAAGTAATACTTATATTTCGAAGCCTCTAAACAGATCTTCGTAAGTATCTTTCTTTCGAATCAGCTCATAGGATCCGTCAGACATAATCATTACTTCAGCAGGTCTTAATCTCTGATTATAGTTAGAGGCCATGGAATAACCATAGGATCCCGCATCGAGTACACATATGAGATCACCGGTCTTAATGACGGGAAGATCTCTTTCCTTGGCAATAATATCACCGGACTCACAGATGTTGCCCGTAACTGTAATGACTTCTCTATCGCCTTCATATACCGGCTTGCCGTCTCTTAATACTTCGATATCATGCCATGAACCGTAAAGAGAAGGTCTTGTAAGAATATTCATTCCGACATCCGTACCTGCGAACTTCTTATCCGCATTAGTCTTAGTCGCATGCACTCTGCCGAGGAGCACACCGCCTTCGCAGGCTGTATAACGACCGGGCTCAGTCTTAAATAGAGGAGCATAACCTGCCTCGGCTACGAACTCATCAAGGATCACCTCAAGCTTTTTGCTGAATGTCTCAAAGTCAAAGGGCTGCTCATCCTCGGATACCTTGTGATAAGGCACGCCGTATCCGCCGCCGAAGTCGATGAACTTGAGCTTTCCGAACTTCTCGGCCATATGAAGGAGATTCCTTACAGCCTGAAGGAAGGGCTCGGGATCCATAAAGAGTGA
>CACZPC010000072.1 GCA_902782985.1 Oscillospiraceae bacterium | reverse complement strand
CTCTGTGGAATAACCGGATCTTAAGAGGCAGTTACGAACTGCTGCATACTGATAGCAGGGATTCTCCTCAAGAGACATCTTCTTATATGCCTTGGAAGCATCCTTGGCACCCTTCATGAGTTCTCTGATATCGATACCGGATACTGCAATGGGGAGAAGTCCGACAGCCGTAAGGACAGAGAATCTTCCTCCTACGTCATCGGGTACTACGAAGCTCTCATATCCTTCCTCATCGGCAAGGCCCTTAAGAGCTCCCTTGGCCTTATCTGTCGTAGCGTAGATACGATTCTTTGCCTCTTCCTTACCGTACTTCTTCTCCATATAAGCACGAAGGATACGGAATGCGATAGCGGGCTCTGTAGTAGTACCTGACTTCGAAATGATATTAAGAGAAATATCCTTGCCTTCGATAATATCCATCATATCAGCAAGATATGTTGCACTGATAGAATTACCGCAGAAGAGGATGATAGGGCTCTTTCTTACTTTCTTTGATGCTACATTTGCAAAAGAATGATTAAGAAGCTCGATAACTGCTCTTGCACCGAGGTAGGATCCGCCGATACCGATAACGACGAGAACATCAGAATCTCTTCTGATCTTCTGAGCAGCCTTTCTTATACGTGAAAACTCTTCCTTATCGTAATTTGTGGGAAGATCAAGCCAGCCGAGGAAATCATTTCCGGGGCCGTTCTTCTTGTGAAGCATATCATGAGCGACCTTGACCTGGGGCTCCATTCTCTTGACTGCTTCTTCTCCTCCGATAAAAGGAAGTACGTTTGAATAATCAAGTGTGATCATAGTTCTGATTCTCCTCCATAACTCATAAAAATGAACCATTGTGAGTATATCACCGCATCAGCCCCGATAAAATTAAAAAATACGGCCCGGAATAAAAAAACAGCCGATTTTTAACAAAAAACCGACCGTTTTGACATGGAACTTAAAAATTTTAACAAAAATCGTTTATTTTAAGAAACCATTGATGATCTGCTCTTCGGCTTCCTCCTCGGTAAGTCCGAGCGTCATGAGCTTATCAAGCTGCTCACCTGCGATCTTTCCGATCGCCGCCTCGTGAACAAGGGATGCATCTACGGAATTAGCTTCGAGTGCAGGTACTGCCAATACTCTGCCGTTATCCATGATGATGGAATCACATTCAGTATGACCGTAACACTCGGCATCACCTCTGATGCCAAGATCCACCTTCTGATAGGAATCATCTCTGGCAACGGACCTTGATACGATATCTGCGGATGCACCGTCACCTTCGAGTACAACTTTATATACGCTGAAAGCTTCCTGCTTACCGTGCGTCATAAGTCTTTCCTGGATATAGAGCTTGGCTCCTGCCTTGAGCTCGGCCGTACTTGTCCTGTGAGTGGAATCAACACCCTTGATCTGTACCATCTCCATCTCCATTACGGACCCTTCGTCCATATGGATCTCGGTTCCCGGATTTAGAAGTCTCTTACCCTCGCCTTCACCTGAACCGTAATGCTTTTCGACATACTTAACGTGAGCATTCTTGCCGATAAAGAATCTGTGGACTCCGTCGTGCTCGGAATCCTGCTTGCCGCAGTTATCGATACCGCATCCGGCGACGATGAATACATCTGCATCCTCACCGATGTAGAAATCGTTATATACGACTTCCTTAAGTCCCGATGCACTGATAACGACAGGAATATGTATACTTTCCTTTTTGGTACCGGGCTTTACCCTGATATCGATACCCGTGCCGTCCTCCTTGGAGATTATATCGATATTGGCAGTAGTATTTCTGCCTGCGAGCTTGCTGTTGGCTCTGAAATTATATGCCCCGACCGGTATATCGTGAAGATCGGCAACCTCCGCGATCAGTCTCTTCTGGATCTCATCCATCTCCATTATGCTTTACCTCCGTCATTCGTAAGCATCGAGCAGGCATCTACTGCGGAATCAGTACCGACGATCTGCGGAAGTATCTCCGATCCCTTGCCCTGCTTTTTTACATTGCCGTCCGCAATGACCACTATCTCATCTGCGATATTAAGGATCCTCTCCTGGTGTGAGATGATGAGGATCGACCCGGAAGTTATATCCTTGCGCATCTTCTCGAATATCCTTGTAAGATTCTGGAAACTCCAAAGATCGATCCCGGCCTCAGGTTCGTCAAATACGGACAGGCTGGTCTGACGAGCGATTATGGTTGCTATCTCGATCCTCTTAAGCTCTCCGCCGGATAATGAACCGTTGACTTCACGGTTTATGTAATCTCTGGCGCAAAGCCCTACCTCGGAAAGATAGCTGCAAGCTTCGGGGATCTTCAGATCCTTGCCCGCAGCGATGCGAAGAAGATCAATGACCTTGATGCCCTTAAACTTGACAGGCTGCTGGAAGGCAAAGCTTATTCCCTTCTTTGCTCTCTCTGTTATTGAGAGCGATGTGATGTCCTCACCGTTAAAGATGATCTGTCCCTTGTCGGGCTTGATGATACCTGCGATTATCTTGGCGAGTGTCGATTTACCGCCTCCGTTAGGACCCGTGATGACAACAAATCTTCCGTCATCGATCTTCAGGTCCAGATCCCGGATTATGGTCTTCTTATTCTCGCCCTCATCGACAGTGTATGAAATGTTCTTGAGTTCAAGCATTTCGTATATCTCCTTGAAATTCAGACTTATTAACCACAGAGATTATACATCAATTCCCCCGTAACTTGGTAGGTATTAAAACGGATGATTCGAATGCATTTTGCCGAAAAGCACACATCAGTATATAATGTTCACATGTCATCTTTTACAACAGCAGACAGTAAGATCCATATACTTTATCTTGTTAAGAACGCCCCGGGAGTAAGCTATCAGATGCTCCTGGATAAATGTATGGAATCTCTCTATATTGATTTTTTCACTTTCTGCGAAGTATATAACGAGCTCATAGCCGGCAATCTCATGGACAAGAAAGAGATCGACACCGGTACAGGCGAAGTCGTCGGCAATAATGAGACATTGTCGATCACCAAGGGCGGAGAAGCGATCCTCGAAGACGTAGAGAGCACACTGAATAAGCAGGTGCTGGCATACCTTAAGAAAGCCGCATCTGAACTCAAGGAAGCCGTAGAAGATACAAATTCCGTCAAGGCTTTCTCTGAACCGTCCGGAGATAATGACAACACCTATACGGTATCGCTTTCATCCACAAAGGGCGGCCGTGATTTCAATGCGTCATTCAAGGTATCGAGCAAGGAGATGGCAGATGCCGTATGCAGAAGCTGGAGACAGAGATCAGGCAGGATAAGCGGCGTATTTATAGATGAATTGCTCAAAATGTAATTGCATTTCGCTGTTTTTTTATACTTTAATCTGAGTGTATACATCCCTTTATACGCAATATAATTAACTTGTTATGAACAAATATAGAAGGAGAAAGATTATGAAGAACATCTTTATCAAGGCTGTCTCTGTCGCCATGATCGCATGCTTAGGGTTCGGCATCGCATCCTGCGGCAAGAAAGAACAGGGATTAACGATCAATGAAGGCAAGCTCGTTATGGCTACAAATGCTTTCTTCCCTCCTTATGAATACTATGACGGCGATACTATTGTCGGCATCGATGCAGAGATCGCGGGAGAGGTCGCTTCCAGACTTAACCTCGAGCTCGAGATCCAGGATGTAGAGTTCGATTCCATTATCGCAGGCGTACAGTCCGGCAAGTATGACATCGGATGTGCAGGTATGACAGTTACTGAGGACAGACTCCTCTCTGTTAATTTCACAACACCTTATGCTACGGGTATCCAGTCCATTATCGTCGCTGAAGGTTCGGAGATCTCCGATATCGACACACTGATAGACGGTGATTATGTGATCGGCGTTCAGCAGGGTACTACAGGTGATATATACATGACAGACGAAGTCGGAGACGACAGGATCGATCGCTACAACAAGGGTGCGGATGCCATCCTCGCTCTTCAGAACGGCAACATTGATGCAGTCGTTATCGACAATCAGCCTGCTCAGGCATTCGTAGCGGCAAATGACGGTCTTGTTATCCTCGATACACCTTATGCTGTTGAGGATTACGCTATGGCAGTAAGCAAAGACAACGAAGCACTCTTAAGTGAGATCAACAGAGTCCTTGCAGAGATGGAAGCTGACGGTACTATCGATGCCATCATCGAAAAGTACATCCCTTCCGAGGGCTGATATAAACGGCTTTTGATAATTACCATAAAGGGCGGAAATACTCTTTATTTCCGCTCTTTATTTATTTAAAATATGAACAGACTTTTTCTGCGGAGGACAAGATGCCATATTTATGCCTTTCCTTACCCGCCTGGCTTAATAAGCTGCGGGATGAGTTCATTCTTAACTTTGTAAAAGACGACAGATACCAGTATATCATTAAAGGACTTCTGGTAACGCTCGAAGTAACTTTCTTCGCCGTTATCCTGGGAATACTTCTCGGAATAATCGTGGCTATCGTAAGATCCACTCACGATAAGCTCATAGGCGATATGAGACCCGGCGCAGGTAAAGTGATCCTTCGTGTCCTTAATGCGATCGCCAATGTCTATCTGACAGTCATCCGCGGTACCCCGGTAGTCGTACAGCTCATGATC
The DNA here is from genome assembly GCA_902782985.1 of Oscillospiraceae bacterium. Classification (GTDB taxonomy): domain Bacteria; phylum Bacillota; class Clostridia; order Saccharofermentanales; family Saccharofermentanaceae; genus Saccharofermentans. The sequence goes on along the minus strand of CACZPC010000072.1, from coordinate 107 downwards.
GCATACTTCATAATCTTCGCGACTTCAAATAACAAGGTCCTTGTTGCCGTACTCGCATTCGGCTTCAATTCCGGTGCATATGTAGCCGAGATCGTAAGATCAGGTAT
>CACZPC010000071.1 GCA_902782985.1 Oscillospiraceae bacterium | reverse complement strand
CATTCTTTCGAAAGGCACATACCGCAGACTTTTTCAGGAAAAGGGTATAATATATCTTGCAACGGAGGATCTGCGATGCTTTATATAATTCGTCACGGAAAGACAGACTGGAACGTCAGGCATAAACTTCAGGGCAGGACCGACATCCCGCTTAACGAAGAAGGACGGGAGATGGCAAGAAGGGCTCATGACGAGTACCTTAACATCCATCTGGATGTCTGCTACTGCTCACCTCTTATCCGTGCGAAGGAGACGGCCGAGATACTTCTTGACGGAAGGAACATACCGATAATAACGGACGAGAGATTATCCGAGATGGCATTCGGTATATTCGAAGGCAAAGAGAATTCTTTCGAAGACAAGGATTGCCCTATAAATGAATTATTCTTTTCACCCGGAACATATATAGCCAAAGAAGGATACGGCGAGAGCCTCGATGAGCTTTTCGAAAGGACCGGCTCATTTCTGAAGGAGATCCTCCCCATGGCAGAAGCGGGACAGGATATCCTGATCGTAGGACACGGGGCCATGAATTCCTCCATAATCACGCAGGTAAGACACAGGACAAGAGATCAGTTCTGGAGCGAAGGTATCGAGAACTGCGTAATGAAAAAGCTCCTGTAAGATGCTTTGAATATTCGGATCCCAAGCATAAAAAATCAGCAGACCTCTCATCGGAGTTCTGCTGATATGATGGCTGCCGAACTAGGATTCGAACCCAGACAGACGGTACCAGAAACCGGAGTGCTACCATTACACAATTCGGCAATGTCATTTGTTTGACGACCGATAGTATAGCAAATCACCAAACCAAAATCAATAACATTTTTAAGAATATATTTACTTGAGCTTCTCTATCAGCCCGGAAGCCTCAAGTTCATCTCTCACCTTGCCCAGATCCTCATACAGAGGTATCTTCATATGCTCATTTCGAAGAGCAAATGCAGGATGAAAAGTTGTAAGGATCTTATAGCCGTTCTTCTCCACAAAGAATCCGCGCACATCTTTCATCACGGGTTTGATCCCGAAGAATGCCTCATATGCCGTGGAGCCCAAAAGAAGTATCACCTTCGGCTTAACAAGTCCGAATTGCACCGCCAGATGCTTCTTGCAGGCCGCGATCTCACTTGTCTCCGGGCGTCTGTTCTCCGGAGGACGGCATTTAACAATGTTACAAATGTGGTAATCACGGTCCTTGAGGCCGTATGCCGCCAACAGATGTTGCAGAAGCTGTCCGGAGCGTCCGACGAACGGAGATCCCATAAGATCCTCGTCCTTGCCCGGAGCTTCTCCTATTATCATGAGGGGCGCATGCTTCGACCCGCGCGAGATCACGGTATGCGTCCTGCTCTCATGAAGAGGACATGCCGTACATTCACGGCACTCCTGTTCGAATCTTTTCCATCTTTCTTCGAAAGTCAGATCTGACATATGATCTATCTGAAAAGGATGACGGTAATACCGTCATTTGACCTGCCCCAGTCGCGATCCCTGTTAAGAGTCGGCATAGCGGCAGTCATCCTTCGTCCCTCCTCCGAGAACGGACCGAACTTCTCACCCGGACAGAATTCCTTGATGATACCTCTTCGCTTATAACCGCGAAGCTCCATAAGACAGGCACTCTTGATAGCGCCGCCCTTGCCGGACGAGCCGTATCCGTGGATTATCTTGCATTCACGGACGCCCGTGGCCCTTACGGCGTAGATCTGATTATTAAGCCTGCTCATGGCGGAAGATATATCAGGCATTCCCGTTTCAAGATCGATCTGTTTCATAATAATTGGATTATACACTATAATCAGTATATGAGACTTGACAGATTACTTGCAAATTCAGGCTGCGGCAGCAGAAATGATGTCCGCTCGATGATCAAAAAAGGCCGCGTGACCGTAAACGGTACGGTGATCACGGATCCTTCCGCACATATTTCGGAAAGTGATACCCTTCTTATTGACGGTACCCCGGTGAGGACAGCTTCAAAGCTCTACTTTATCTTTGACAAACCTGACGGAGTACTTACCGCCATGGAGGATAAAAGGCTCCCGACCGTAAATGACTACATCCCGGCTAATCTTAAGAATCTGAAGCTCAGTCCGGTAGGCAGACTTGATTACCACACTACGGGGCTTCTTATAATCACCAATGACGGTGAACTGTCACACAGACTCACTTCGCCCAAATATGAGATCCCTAAGGTCTATCGCGTGAGATTTCAAGGAGATCCCGTAACAGAATACGAGGCAGAAGAATGCAGAAAGGGCGTGATCCTTACCGATACCGATACACCTGTCAGGCTTCGCCCGTGCAGCATTGTACCGACCGGCGATGACTCATGCGAGATCACTCTCTATGAAGGCAAGACACATGAAGTAAGAAGGCTCATGGCGCATTTCGACAAGAGCGTCATCGAACTTCGAAGAGTAAGTATCGGTAGCATCAAGCTTTCTGAAGGATCGGAGCCCGGCACATTAACGGAATTATCCGACGATGAGATATCAAGTCTTTTAAGGGCAACAGGTCTTTAAGAAGCCATATCGGAGAGGATATATGTGATCATCTCCTCTGACTTCTCCGGAGTATCACAAGATCCTCCGATGCTGATTATTATATTCGGATCCTCATCGGGCCAGAGACACGAATAACCGAGCTCGCTGATCAGATCGGGATCGTTTATCTTGATACCGATGAGCACTTCCGTATCATCATATGTCTCGCCCCTGTCGGTCGTATCCATCTCATAATTCACACCCAGCTCCTGAAATTCCTGTTCGCTGCAGAACACTGGCTCTATCCCAGCATAAACCTCAGGCGGAAGGACATCGGCCAACGATTCATAATATGCGCTCATGTCGGCATATGTCTCGAAATAATATCTGCAAGTCCTTTCGTCGGTAACGATTATATCGGGAGATGTCATCATGGCAGCCGCCGAAGACTGCTCCGAATACGGATCTCCCGCTTCTCCGAGCTCATTGGGCACCGCGAGATTGACCGTAAGAATATAGGGATTCGTATATCCGAATTCCGAAGTCATATTATCAAGATAATCACCTTCATTAACGAAATGCCCGACCGAGATTATCGTAACGTCATTTCCGGGTTTCAGGAATATCGTATAAAGAAGATTAGCAGCCACCACGATTATCACGATGGCGATCAGGTACTTATACCACGTATATGAGATATAATTGAGCCACTCGTCTGATGTCTTGCCGAGGAACTTCTTCTTCCCGGCTCTGATCTGCGCAGCCTTCTCTCTCTCGTCACGTTTTCCGGTAGCGATATCATATATGGCGGACAGATCATTAAGTTTTTTCTCGCTCTCCTCCCTGTCCGCGATCTTCCTGTAGTTCTTACTTAAGATCCAGAACTTTTCGTCGATCTCTTCCCATGAAGCGTCATCAGGAAGCTCAAGGAACTTCAGAGCATCCTCGCGGGTCATTGCCCTGACTTCTTCAGAGACACCGCCAGTCTTCTCGCTCATAATGAGGGAAAGTGCTTCATCGATATCCGGTACGGACTTCAGGCTGAAGTTACCGGATAATATATCGAAAGGATATTCCTTCAAAGACATGGGCTTATCTTCGCCCGATACTATTATGATACGCTGACAACCGCTGTGCTTTAATGCCGGGATAAAAATCCTGCCCGCCCAGTGCTTATCCTTATCGGAGATCTCCGTGATCTTACTTCGATCTACCACGAGATCCTTGCACTGATGCTTTCTGATTATATCCGCACTCTTCATGAGAGGAGTCCTGAAATTATCGGTCTCTGAATACTCCTTCCAGATGAGCACCGCAGAGTCGGTTTCCTTATCGTATCTTACGTTATAATGCTCCGAATCAAATATCTCTTCCATATACCTTCTTATATCTTCCCGTCACGAGAAGCACTTCACCGCCATTCTCAATATGTTGCATGTACAGAACTGAAGGTCACCCCTGGAAAGAGATCCGTCATTCACGGCATCGATAATATCCGTTACATTCTTCTCGCATCCCGGCATCTGCCAGTCATTACCGGCACTGATACACATGGGACTGGAAGAACAGGGATACTTGTGGGTCTTAGCTCCCGCAAAAGTAAACTCCTGCGAAGTATACCAGTCTGTCATGACTACGCCCTTAAATCCGAACTCGTCTCTGGCCACAGCCTGGATAAGATCATGGCTGTTAGCCGCATGTATACCGTTGATCAGATTGTAAGACGTCATTATAGAATAAGGCTGAGACAGCTTAATTGCAATACCGAAGCCCTTGAGATACAGGTCGCGGAGCGCCTTCTCCGACATATGCGAATTGCTGTGCATCCTGTTATCTTCCTGATTGTTGCCGGCATAATGCTTGATCGTGGTCCCCTGTCCGCCGTATGACTGAACGCCCATCGTATCATAAGCCGCGCACAGTCCGCTTATAAGAGGGTCTTCGGAATAGTACTCGAAGTTTCTTCCGCATAAGGGATTCCTGTGAATATTCATGCCGGGAGCAAGCCAGAAATGAACACCGAATATCTTCATCTCTTCACCGACGATCCTTCCTACCTCTCGGATAAGACCTTTATTCCATGTCTGAGCGAGAGCAGTAGCTATGGGCACCGCCGTGCAATACTGATAATAATCCACCGCATCCGCGGGCGTATCCTCGGGGAAATCCCTGTAGCTTAATCCGAATACTTCTCCGCCCGGCAGCAGCTTTCCGTCGGCAGTTGCCTTGAAGTGAGGCTGAAGTCTCAATCCCGCAGGTCCGTCTGCCAGGATCATTGTCGGTATGCCGCGGCTCTCCTTAAGATCATCGGGTGTCTCGGCAGCAGCACCGGGAACATTGACCGAAGCCGCACCGACTACACTAGCCGCAAGGAAGCTGTCATATGATCCGACACAGAGCTTGGCCATCTCGGGTACCGTCAGCTGAGCAACCAGCTCTTCTACCGTGGCTTTTCCTGCCGTCACATCCTCGAATCTTATTATCTTCGACGGAGAATTATCGGTAAGCTCCTGCCTTCTGCCGGTATATTCGACATTAACAGTCTTGATGCTTTCGGGATCGAGTTCAAACCCGGTAACTTCCGCCAGTTGCTTTTCGTCATCCGGATTAAATGAAGCTATCTGCCTGGTCTTATTGGGATTTGTCATCTCCTCGAAAGGCATGTCTGCGGCAAACAGGTTCTTGAGCTTCTCCGTCACTATCACGTCCTGAACGGTCACAAACGCCGCTATCCTCGTGCTTCTGGAATTCTTGCCCACTCTGATATAATAATCGCCCTTATCAAGTATCATCGAAGCCGACTCAGGTTCATATGAAGCCAGATCTTTCATATCGAAAGCTATATCCAGCAGCTGACTTTCGCCCGGAGCAAGAAGATCGGTCTTCTCATAAGCCGCAAGTTCCTGATACGGCTTATCGGCAAGTCCTGACGGAGCGGATACGTAAACCTGCACAGTCTCCTTACCCTTAAGATCACCCGTATTCTTTACTTCCACGCCGAGATTGACGATACTTCCGTCGACTGATACCTCACGGACAGTCATATCGAAAGATGTATATCCGAGTCCGTACCCGAACGGATAGAGAGGCTTGATATCGAATGTATCAAAATAGCGGTAACCTATATAGACGCCTTCCCTGTAGAATTCATCATCGGTATTACCGTTATTGGAACTGTAATCCTTATAGCCGGGGTAATCCTCATAATCGACAGCCCACGTATCAGTAAGCCTTCCGGAGGGATCCGTCTTACCTGTCAGCACATCGGCTACAACATATCCTCCGATATTACCGAGCTGGCTGATATTAACTATGGCATTTACGCCCTCGATGTCCCTTACTGTCTTGATATCGACTATCCCGCCTACATTCAGAAGAACGATAAGATGCTTATACCCGGAAGCCAAAGCCTTTATGGCGTTTATCTCATCCTCGCGGAAGAGATAATCACCTTCTCTGCACTTACGATCTCCGCCTTCACCTGAGTCTCTCGATACTACATATACGGCAGTATCGGTATCCGATGAAGAAATATCGTCGGCTGTTACTTCGGGAATGGTCGGAATGGATATCGGATCCGCAAACATAACCTCTATCTCGGACATATTCTTTTGGACAGCCACACGCTTGACCATGGCAACATATTCTTCCCGGTTCTTGTTAAATGCTTCATCGAATCTGTCGAGCCAGGATGAAGTAGTAACATTAAATCCCGCATCCTTAAGTCCGTCTTCTATATTAATGACATATCTTGAGTTTACGTCTCCCGAACCGGTACCGCCCTTGATCATGTGACGAGCACCGTTACCGTACAGAGCGATATTACCGATGGACTTTAAGGGCAGTATCCCGTCATTTTCGAGTATTACCACACACTCGCCGGCCAGAGATCTGACCTTGGACTGATTGTCGAGCTCCGTCTTAGTAACCGCATCATCCCTTAAAGCATGAAAACCCATATAATGTCACCTCCGAAATATATGATAAGACCTTAACGCCTACTCTTTAATAATAGACGAATTTCGAGAGGATTTGGAAAAACTGTTTGTGAATTATAGGGCAGATATCACCTGATCACCCTGATACCCGTAAGAGCGACCTGATCTCCGGTAAGAGCGGCATAGATATCCGTCATACCGTCGCGGATCGTAGTGGTATTGATGACTTCTATGCCGTAATTCTCGGTCTTGACCGTGATCTGATCTCCCTTAACGGCAAATGAGATGACGCATTCATAACCGTCCTTGTTGAACTTTTTCCAACCGTCCCAGTTATCGAACTTATCATTCCTGTTTACAATTATCTCGTTATCGGCATCTCCGTCGACACTCCAGTTCTCGCCGTCGACTCTGATAAGCGCGTAATCCTTGTAATCATCTCCCGTAACCTTGCCGTTGTCGGAATGGAAGATATTGACGAAGGGACAATGCCAGATAAGCCTTGCCGTCGGAAGGCTCTTCGTATGGAATACTATCTTCATTCCGTCCGATATCTTAATACCGTCAGAGTATGCGGATCGGTGACTGTCAACCTGAACATTGGGCACATTTCCTTCGGGTGCATCGATATAGCTGATCCATTCCGCGATCCTCGGGATATAGTCGCGAGGCATAAATTCCTCACTCTTCCTGATACTCACTTTGGATATGGTGCATCGTTGTCCCGTAAGGGCGAGATACGTATATCTGGACGCATCGGGGAGCGCGATCGTTATGGTCAGGAGTTTCATGCCGTCATCTATCTTTATGAGCATATGATCCGTTATCCTTACGGCTTCTATCTCATACTTTCTGATGCAGTCGGAATTCGTCGATGATCTGGTAACGATACCCGTCTCATGGCTTGTTATATCCGTCTTTATCTTCCTTGCACCTTTGCAGGTATACCTGCCGTCAAACCTTACTTCACCGTATTCAAAGAAACACAGGTCAACGGCAGTCTTATCATCGTCATGAAAACGGCCGTCAAGGGAATCAAATATCAGGAATGAGGGCATATCCGAATCCGGATCCCTATCCGAAAGGCATTCCAGCCTTATCTTCGTTATGGCCGGCATTACCAGTATTCCGTCGGATATCTCGCTGCCGTACTCCTCACAGCGTATCTGATGCTTACCGGCAAGCTCCTTGACTACAGTCCTCTCCTTCATCTCATACTCAACGTCCAGATCTATGAAATGCTTCATGATAGCGGCGATCTTGGGATCGAACTGAGTGCCGGAATTCTTGACTATCTCCTCACGCACGATCTGCTGAGGGATAGCATCTCTGTAACTCCTTCTGGATGTCATGGCATCATATGCATCGGCAACGGATATGATGCGTGCGATCTCCGGGATATCCTCACCTTTGAGTTTATCGGGATAACCCTTGCCGTCATATCTCTCGTGATGATAATGAGCTCCGATGCTCAGATACGGATACTCACTTATGCTCGAAAGGATCTGATTACCGATAACCGCATGCTGCTTTATATTCTCATACTCATCTCCGGTAAGTTTGCCCTTCTTATTGAGGATATCGTTCTTGATGCCAATCTTTCCTACATCATGAAGAAGTGCCGTGTAGTAGATCTTATAGCATTCGTCTTCGCTCTTTCCCATTGCTTCGGCAAGCTTTCTGGAGTATTCGGCAACTCGCATGGAATGTCCGTGGGAATACTTATCCTTTGCATCGATAGCATTCACGAGCGCGGTAGCGGTCTGCTCAAAGAGCCTCTGAGCGAGATTCCTCTGTTCCTTGAAATAACGGATCTCATCTTGCTGATACCTTTCGATACTCTTATTTTTCCGGTAGATCAGGATTATCATTACGATAGTGAACAGATTCGTAAAGAGGCCGGGGATACTTGAAGGACTGT
>CACZPC010000070.1 GCA_902782985.1 Oscillospiraceae bacterium | reverse complement strand
TTTGATCTTCGGTCACTTCGGTAAGATCGGTAAGATGAGCATGAAGGTTAAGGAGCACCTCCTTAGTATCTTCCAGGAGTTCGGTCTCGTACTCTTCCTTATCGGTGCAGGTATCGAGGGTGGTGCCGAGTTCGTAGATACGCTTAAGGTATACGGCGGACTTATCTTCCTCTGGGGTGCTCTTATTACTCTCGTACCTCTTCTTGTAGGATTCTTCTTCGCCCGCAAGGTATTGAAGCTCAGCCTTCTTAATAACCTCGGTTCCATCACGGGCGGTATGACAAGTACACCTGCTCTCGGAGCTCTTATCCAGTCCACGGGTACATCTAACGTAGCTTCGGCTTATGCTGCTACATATCCCATCGCACTGGTACTTGTAGTACTTGCTTCACAGTTCCTTACATATCTTCCTAATCTTGTAGGATAAGATATCGGACAACGTATGATCGACCGGGCGGTTGCTTTAGAGAGCGACTGCCCGGTTTTTGTACGCAGGGCACACGTGCTGAGAGAGGAGTCGCATTTTTATGACAGATGTGTCGGATTTGTCATTTTTTTCTCTGAGTGCTCACAAATGATATTTTTCGGCTACAATATATGCTGAAGGTCAACAATATAAAAAGGGATCGGGAAAATGATAAGGATACTTACAGTCGAAGATGACACGGCAATTTCAAATCTTATAAACATGACGCTTACTGATGCCAGATATGAGTGCACGGTGGCGACAGACGGCGAAGAGGGATTAAAGCAGATAGAAAAGGGCGGATGGGATCTTATACTGCTCGATCTCATGCTTCCCAAGATAAGCGGATATGAGCTCCTCGAGATCGTTCGAAAGGATACGGATATTCCGGTAATCATCATCTCTGCCATGAATCAGGTAAGTGACAGGATAAGAGGACTTCGCATGGGTGCTGATGATTATCTGTGCAAGCCTTTCCAGATCGGTGAGCTCGTGGCACGAGTCGAGTCGGTACTTAGAAGGACCATCAAGCAGCAGGAGGCTTTTTGCTACAACGGCATCACCGTTGACTCGGAATCCAGAAGAGTATTCGGAGCTGAGGGTGAGATCCTTCTTACTACCAAGGAATTCGATCTGCTCGATACACTTATAAAGAATAAGAATATAGCTCTTACAAGAGAATATCTTTACGAGAGTGTTTGGAAGGAAGAATATCTCGGGCAGACCAGAACACTTGATAATCATATTCAGCGACTGCGAAAGAAACTCAACTGGGATGATACTATCCAGACGGTATTCAGGATCGGGTACAGGCTTTTCATACCGGGTTGATAACAGATGAAGTTTTTTTCGAAGCTGTACTTTTCGATGCTCATACTGCTTACTCTTGCTCTTGCGATAGCAGAGTATGCTTTTGTTTCGTTCAGCCTCGATTCATCGGTTAATAATCAGATCGATATAGCCGTCAAACAGCATCAGCAGATCAAATATGCCATACAATCCGATCTCTATTCGTCAACGGGGAGATTCACTGATCCCACTCTTGATGTCAGTAATCTGGAATTTAGACGTGTGGCGGCAAGTATATCCAAATCCATGAACAGTGATCTGGCGATCTGCGACTCTCATGGCAAGGAGATCTACAACAATATCACATTTGATATTCCGGATCTGAAATCTTATGAGAAAAAAGTGGATTATCGCGTCATTTCCGTCAACAAGACCGTCACTCTTTTCTGTTCCAGCAAACTACGCGTGCACGATAAGACATATGAGATCATTACAACTAATGACATTACATTTGTATATGACGATGCCAGACAGATGCAGAGAGTCTTTTTCTGGGTGTTTATCGCGATCGTTGTCATAGGTTCTATCTTCGCCTTTGTATTCTCGCTTTTTATTACGATGCCGATCAAGGCTCTGACGAGGGCCGGTGAGGCCTTTATGGAAGGTAATTTCTCCGGAAGGGTATATCTTAACAGTAAGGACGAGATCGCCGAGCTTGCTAATGTGTATAATCGGATGGCGCAGACCATCGAGGAGAAGATCAGTGATCTTGAGCTTGCCGTTAAGCAACGAGAGGATTTCACTGCAGCTTTCGCTCATGAGCTCAAGACTCCTATGACAAGTATCATCGGATATGCGGACACGCTCTATCAGAAGGAGCTGTCGGAATATGAAGCCAGGGAGGCTGCGGGATTCATCGTCAATGAGGGTATGAGACTTGAGGCACTGTCGTTTAAGTTACTGGAGCTAATGACGCTCAATAAGCATGATTATATGCTTGAGGAGATCCAGATGGCTGATTTTCTTAAGGATGTCGAGGATACTGTCAAGCCGGCAGCAGCCAAGAGAGGGATCAATCTCATGTTCGACTGCGTTCCCGGTTATGCTAAGATAGAATTTGATCTTTTTAAAACATTGATCATTAATCTTATCGATAATGCCATGAAATCCGGAACTCCTGATGTAGCAGTTCTTTCAGGGACGAAAGACGGTATATACATGATCGCCATAGTCGACCACGGACGAGGTATTCCGGCTTCTGAACTTAAGAGGGTAACGGAAGCATTTTATATGGTAGATAAAGCCCGTTCTCGAAAGGAACACGGTGCAGGTCTGGGTCTGGCATTATGTCAGAAGATCGCTCAGATCCACGGAACACAGCTCGATATCCGAAGCCAGGAAGGCGAAGGAACGGCGATAAGGATACGCCTTAGACTAATAGAAGGAGATCTTGATGAAGAAGCCTGATATGGCAAAAACAGACGAGATGACAGCCGGTAATGAACAGAATAATGCCGGTAAAGCGGATGCAGACGTTCAGAAGATAGATACATCTCTGGCGCAACGCAAGACTGCAGGTAAAACTGCTTTATTCAGAAAGTTCGGGAAAGAGGATCTGAAGCAGCTTATTCCTACGACGCTTATAACCGTATCGATAATCGCACTCGGAGTGTCAGTCCCGACTTTTGTAGTAGGCAGGCATACAGCTGCCGGGGCACTGCCCAAGGGACAGATCGAGGTGGAGCCGGTTCGGCCTTATGCTGCGGATAAGCTGGAAAGAGAGATGGATTTCATTACCGCTATAAATGAGATATCATGGGATCCGTTCTACCGTGACTATTGTGAGATAGAGTATTCTGTGGACGCTTCTGATCGTTATAGCGGTATCGGTATCGTTTCCGCTGATCAGAGTTCAGAGTTTGATACGGAGTGCTTTTATGATCTTTGTGATCTGATATACGGGACACTTGGCGCTGAGATCCCCGAAAGCTGGTACGGTTGTGATAATGATTCTCAACTTATTTATCTGTATACCGATCCGACTGTAGATGCTGAATATACCACTGGTTATGAAAGTAATGTTTTAGAGAGTTCAACGGGGGTTCCCGTTGAGATGACGCTGACATTCAGAGCTCCGTCGTCCGCTATTGACGGTGCTTCCGTAGAAGACACACTTACGCAGCTATATGATGATATTGTTGACATCTATAACGATCGTACGGGGTTCGATTTTCCCTCGGAGATACCGATCGTTAATGACGAAGGCAGCGGGTGGGATTATTATCTCAGCTATTGGATAACAAATCCGGACGGCCTGACACTTGTGATAGATATCAGTTCCGGATATTATTGGACACCTCCTGCATATGATGGTGATACATATCATGCTACGGAAGATTTTCTCTGGAATGTACACATATATTTGGAAAGCAATAATTATTACTGATGATACGGATAATGAACAGGAAGATAATAGCGTTTATACTCGTTACTGCGGTAGTGGCAGCGGGGATAGTATTGATATTAGTACGAAATAAGGATGCGTTCCTTCCCGGGGAGACATCTGCGGCTCCGTCGATCGTTACGGCAGTTACGTCAGTAAGTGAGACGGATGAGACAGTCCCCGAAGATCCGCTTGCAGCTTATAGAGCCATGTCTCTTAACAGTGAGACGGATGCCCGCGCGGTTATAGAAGCTTTTGCCGCGGATAACGGCCTTTCCGTAACAGATTATCCGGACGACATAATAGGTCTTCTCGGCAGGAACCCGGATGCGCTTGAGTATGTTCTTAATTTCCCTCTTCACGAAGCGGAAGAAGAGCCTGATATCGATCTGTCCGGAGAGGTCAACCGATTTGAAGTACCGAGGCTCTACCAGTGGGATGCAAGATGGGGATATAAGATATACGGAAGCGGACCTATGGGACTTACAGGATGCGGCCCGACCTGCCTTTCGATGGTGGCGATCCATCTGCTTGGTAATACTGATATGAATCCCGCGTGGATGGCGGAATATGCCATGAATAACGGATATTATGATTATGACGGCAACAGCGGTACTTACTGGACGCTGATGACCGACGGAGCCTTTGGCCTCGGGATCGATGTTACGGAGATCCCGACGGATGAAGACCGCATGATCAGGAATCTTGAGGTAGGCAACCCGATAATCGCCATAGTGGGCGAAGGTGAGTTTACCGATAACGGCCATTTTATAGTCATAACCGGATATGAAGACGGATATTTCACGGTCAATGACCCTAACAGCTACACCAGATCCGACAGGCTGTGGACTTTTGATGAGCTCGAAGAGGAGATCATCACCTGCTGGGTATATAGAATTTTGTGATTTTTCTTAATATTTTGCAACTCTGACACATCTACTGCATAAGTATGTGACAACCGTTCGTTAGGATATGTATGTAAAACGGAACGGGGGCGTACTTATGAAGCGTAATAAACTGGTTATACTGATGTTTGTGATGCTCATTGCAGCTGCAGCAACATATATAATCTGGGATGGTATAGAATCGGCCGAGATCTATGCCGATTCCGACAGAAAGACACGTATAGATACGTTATCGGATGATGAAGATTACAGGCTTATTGATATAGAGTCGGAAGCCGATGCCAGAGAAGTGATCTCAATATATGCCGATAATAACGGGTATTCAACGGATGATTATCCGGATGACTTTGCAAGGAGGCTTGCAGCTCAGCCCGAAATGAGGGATTTTATCCTTGAGTATCCCGAACATATCAACGAAGATCGTGAAGTAAGTCTTTCCGAAATATCAGTCGGCGATGATCTTGAGAAAACAACAGGTGTTCCGCTGTTCCTGCAGTGGGACAAAAGATGGGGATACAGAACTTACGGAAGCAATCTCATGGCTTTCACCGGATGCGGCCCGACCTGCCTTTCGATGGTAGCCTCATACCTTCTTGATAACAGCTATTTGACGCCAGCATATGTTGCCCAATTCAGCATGGATAACGGATATTATGATTACGAGAATCACAGCGGCACCTTCTGGACTTTGATGTACCAGGGTGCCGCGGATCTCGGACTCTCCTGGGAAGATGTATATTGCGAAGAATGGTCAGTGGCGGAGCATCTTCAAAACGGCGAACCGATTATCTGTATCATGGGCCCGGGCGATTTTACTTCAGAAGGACATTTTATAGTGTTGACCGGATATGAAGACGGTTATGTAACGGTTAATGATCCCAACTCAAGGGAGCGATCCTCACAAAGATGGGAATTATCACAGATCATGCCTCAGATACAGGGAATGTGGGCATACAGCGTATGAAAGGAGAAGATATAATGGAATATGTAAATGATCATGCAGATGATGTATTAAGGTTATGCGTCTATTACTTAGGCGGAATCGAAGATGCAAAGGAGGCGTTCCTTCAGGTCTTTTCCGAGGCGGCAAAGGAAGGCAATCCTTCGAGGACAAGGCTCTTTTCGATAGTAAGGCATGTATGCGTCGCCGATTATTTCCCGGATGACTATGAGGCTGAACTCTTTAAGTACTATTTCGGTCTCAGTGATTCTGAGATCGGTGAGATCCTCGGCAGACAGGTGCTTGTAGGAGCTTGATATACCAATAGTATTAGTTGCCATAAAAGCCGAAAGATCGGTATTCCTTCTGTGGGAGTATCGATCTTTCATTTTGTCATCAAGCTTTGATTGACAATGTTGATGTCCAAGCATAAAATAGGTCGTGTACTGCGTAATTATCTTGAGGAGAGGTCTGTGGGAAGAAGAGAAGATATGCCTGTCGGAGTCAAGTTCTCCATCATAAGCAGAGCATTTAAGAGCAGGATAGA
>CACZPC010000069.1 GCA_902782985.1 Oscillospiraceae bacterium | reverse complement strand
TTGGGATCCGAGTTGATATAAAGCGCAGTAGGCTCATATGAGATAGAGATGCCTTTCAATGAAGCCTTGGCGGATAAGCTGTCCGTGATGCTCTCAAGAAGCTCGTCTACGGAAGATACTACGGGGACATAGTTCATAAGACCGCTTTCAAGACGCGACATCTTCACAAGGGAATCTATAAGGAACTTGAGCTTTTCCGATTGAGAACTTATGGCAGCTACCTTCCCTCTTGCACTCTCGGAAAGATCTTCTTCTGCTAAAAGCTCGCTATAAAGCATCAGATTAGCAATGGGAGTCTTGGTCTGATGAGATATATCCGAGATAAGAGATTTTATCTTATCCTTCTCTTCTTCTATCTTCTTTGCCGAAAGAGCCGAAGATGAAAGATATTCATAAAGCTTTGATTCAAGCAGAGAATTCACGCTCTCGTCAAAAATCTCTTCCTTAAAGTCTCCGTCTATGGCGGAATCAAGCATTTCAGAAATAGAATCGATGAGTCTTTTGGTCCTGATATGTTCTATTATCGCGAATGCGGCACAGGAAACTGCGATTATAATGCAAATGATAAGAAATTCAATCATGTTACCTGATCCTGAGACTTCCAGCTGTAACCCAATCCGTATACCGTCTTGATATATTCCTTGGCACCGAGCTTGTCACGAAGGCGCTTTACGGACACTGACAGAGCATTCTCATCTACATAATCCGCTCCGTCTGTCCAGATCTTATCTATGAGGTCATTTCGCTTTACGGTCATGCCCTTGTTGGCAACAAGTATCTTAAGCAGTTTCTGCTCAGTCTTACTGAGCTCGAAAGTATCGTCGCCTTTTTTGAAGATCATATTGGCAAAATCGAATATAAATCCGTCAGTCTCATAATGTTCTTCGGGAATTCCGGCAGAACGCTTTCGAAGCTGCGTATTAACTCTTGCCCTAAGTACCGATAGAGAAAACGGCTTGGTAATATAATCATCCGCGCCGGCTTCAAGCCCTCTCACCACATCGTCATCCGTATCATTTGCTGTAAGAAGGATAACCGGAAGATCCTGCTGCACCGATCTTATCTCCTTAAGAAGATCGGTCCCGAGTCCGTCGGGAAGATTAACATCGAGCAGTATGAGAGCCGGCTTAAAGACCGAGAGCTGTTCCCTTGCACCCTTAACGGAACTGACACTGACTACCGTTCTTCCTTCCGTCTTCAGAGCCGTACTGAGTCCTCTGTTCAGTTCTGCATCGTCCTCGACGATCATTATCATTTCATTTCCCATAGGAACGATTCTACCACATGTTATACGCTCATTGCCGCTTCGAAGGCTGATTCCAACGAAATATATCCGAGGATACAGATCAGCTGAAGTATGACAAATAAGATGATGTCGCGCTTTGATCTGTCGGACTTAATGAAGAAGACAATATAAAGAACGGCAAGTACCGCTCCGACTATATAAGGAATGAAAAGGCATCGCAGAAGTATCCCGATAAAAAACGGGATCGCAAATATATATGCTATTACATCAGGCACATTCATAGGATCAAATGACGTCCCACCGAATAATCTGATAAGCGTCACGCACGCAAAGGGAAACATAACAACAGTATGGATGATACTAAAGATCTTAACTACCAGCAGCGAGGTATGTTTATTCTTTTTCATATGGTATCAACCTTTGATATATATCGGCATATGAAGGTGATCTCTTGTCTCTTTGAAGAACTTTCCCTGCTCAAGAGTAATAACCTTATCCGTATAGACATCCTTCCATGTACCTGCAGGAAGATAGAACTGTACATATCCGGTCTCATCAAATACGGGAGCTACAAGGATATCGCCGCCTAACATATACTGCTTATCAAGGAAAGCGCACACGGGGTCGTTCTGAAATTCCAGTACCATGGGACGCATAACCGGAACACCGGTCTCATGAGCGATCTTGGATGCACCGAGAATCTCAGGTAGTAACTTCTTCTTAAGTTCCGTATAAAAACGCACTACCTCGACAGCCTCATCATCATAATTCCACGGTACTCTGTAGGAAGTTGAACCGTGAAGACGGCTGTGAGAAGACATAAGTCCGAATGCGGCCCATCTCTTATAGACATCAGCAGTGGACTTATCTTCAAATCCTCCGATATCGTGACTCCAATAAGAGAATCCCGAAAGCATCAGGGACAGTCCGCCCCTTATGGTCTGCTCCATGGATACATAATCCGACTTACAGTCTCCGCCCCAGTGTACCGGGAACTTCTGACCTCCTGCCGTAGCGGATCTGGCAAAGAGTATGGCCTCACCATCACCCTTCTCTTTAAGGAGCAGAGAATATACGGCTTCGTTATAAAGATATGTATAGAAATTGTGCATCCTCTCGGGATCCTGTCCGCCATAATAGATCACGCCTTCAGAAGGGATCCTCTCGCCGAAGTCAGTCTTGAAGCAATCGACACCCATATCCAGGAGAGCTTTGAGCTTAGAAAGATACCACTCCTTAGCTTCAGGATTCGTAAAGTCCACGATACCCATACCGGGCTGCCACATATCAGTCTGCCATGTACTTCCGTCAGTCTTCCTTATGAGGTAACCATTAGCATCCGCTTCGTCGAAAAGCTCAGACTGCTGTGCTATATAGGGATTGATCCATACACACACCTTGATCCCGCGATCGTGGATCTTATCTATGAGAGCCCCGGCATCGGGGAACATATCCTCATCCCAGATGAAGTTACACCAGTGGGAATCCTTCATCCAAAGGCAGTCGAAATGAAATACTTTAAGATCGATGCCTCTTTCGAGCATTCCGTCAACAAAAGAAAGAACCGTCTTCTCATCATAATCCGTAAGAAATGACGTTGAGAGCCAAAGACCGTATGACCACTCCGGAAGAAGAGGAGCTCTTCCGGTTATCGCCGTATAGCTTGTAAGGACATCCTTCATGGAAGAACCTGCGATCATATAGTAATTGAGACATTCTCCCTTAACGGAGAACTGTACCTTGGATACATTCTCACTTGCGACTTCAAATGATACAGTCTCGGAATGGTCAACGAATACACCGAGATCATTATCGGTAATATAGAAAGGGATATTCTTGTAGGACTGTTCGGAGAAAGTACCGCCGTCCTTATTAACGATATCCACACTCTGTCCGTTCCTGATAAATGAACCGAATCTCTCGCCTAAGCCGTATACATGTTCACCGACACGAAGAGATAACTGCTCTCTCATATAATTGCCGTCGGAACCGTCTATATAGGCCAGTGATCCGCCTTCGGAAGCAGTTATGAGCTTACCGTCACGGTAGAGCTTCATGGAGAAGTTTTCCTTATCGATAACAAGTGAACTGTCGGCACTTACTGCCGTTACAGTATTCCCTTCTTCGCTTATATCCAGAGAGACAGATGATGAGATCGTCTCAAAATATGACGGAGCAAGACTCTTATCCCCCTTATGGTGATAAGCCCTTATCTTGAATACGTTGTCCAAGGGAGACGTGATCTCCAATGTAAGGAACACACCTCCCAAGGTCATGCCCTTACCGTATATCTTGTATGTGGGAACAGTCAGTATGAGCTTATCTTCGTCCTTCTTAACGAACCTGACCTCACATGCCTTATGCATGTTAAAGCCTTCTCTTACCATCCAGGCACCGTCAGTAAATCTCACGGGAAATACCTCCGTTATTCATCAGCGTATCTAATCGACATTATAAAGGAAGCAATTCAAGTTGCAATATCAGTTTCCTTATCTTTATTGCGATATCTTTGCCTATAAATGATACATGATCATCAGACTTCTTCGAACCTGTATTTCTGCTTGATGTCAGGATACTTATCGTGATCGACTTCACTCATGAACATATCGATCGGTCTTGCACACATTTTTCCTTCACCGTACAGAGCTTTATACACCATGAGCGTCTCATCTGTCTCAGAGTGATGAGCAAGACCTACGATCTCATAAAGATACATATTCCCGTCGGATTCTATCTCGCGCTTAAAATGCTTTACCTTAGTTCCCGGAGCAAATACTTCTCTGCCGTTTATGACCATATCATCCACACCTCAGTAATCGGCATCCTCGATACCGTCTATTTCATCATATTCTTCTTCAAGATCGTCTTCAGCCTGCTGTCTCTCCCATTCGGCTGTCCTGTTTTCACGGGGATCATCACCGTCATCGTGATCAAACAGACTTTCAAACAAAAATCTCAGTAATCCCATATCATCTCCCTGATATTAAACCGGATATTCGTGTAAACACCTCAAAGTATACACCCTTAAACTCAGCATCAAATATAACGGAACATCTTGCTCACAAGATATTTCATTCCTATATCGATCTCGGAATCCTGATCCCCCCTGGCTCTCCTCGTGATGATCACAAGAGATGCAAATCTCAAAGTCTTACTGAAATGAGCTATATCAGGCTGCGGCTTAAGATCTTCGTAATGTGCCAGCAGCTTCATCGCATTCTTCCGTTCGGAACCGCCGTACTTACGTATCCTGTTCTCAGTCTCTGCGAGCAGTTCGGCATCATCGATATAAGCAAGGATATCAGGATAGTTGAAGGATATATATGAAAGATATTCCTCCAGCCTCTCACGCGAGATGTTGCCGGATTCATCAAGATACTCCTCCAGAACATCTTCGGCATTGGCCTGATTGTAAAAATATAACTTAGCAAGATAGTCTGTCTTATCCTTAAATATCCGGAAAAACTGCTCATTCGAAAGGCCACTCTTTTGAGACAGTCTCTCAAGCCCGAGCGCGATAAGTCCGCCGGTCCTTAAAATCTCCAGACCGGCCTCGTAGAACTTTACTTCGGGAGCATCCTTGTCAACACTTCTAAGCATAAGATTAATCTATCATATATTCACGGGAATGAAATAATAAATATTTGCGGCATATCAATTATTTGCTGTCCTTTAACAGCATCTTACTAACGGCAACTCATTATCACAAAAAGAAGAAAACCTCCGGTAAAGACTACCGAAGGCTTTCAATATGTAGGGGAGAGATAGGACTGTTTTATTACCGATCACTCGGCATAGAGATAAAGTGTCGAAGATGCATAATATGTAAATCCGTGTTCTGAGCAATATGCATCGATCTGCGAAAGCAACTCTTCATCTGTCGTATATTCGAGAAGATAGACATCCTTGCCGTATTCGGAGACCATCTCCACATATTCCGTGAAATATTCATGATCTTCTTCGTCGGCAACAGTAAAGGAATCTTCATTATCCCAGTCGATTGCGCTGAATACGGACTCCTGATTCACCGCATCCAGAACACCGTCAAGAGATCCGTTACGTTCTGCATATGCCCAGGCATAAGTATCGCCGCCGTTGATGATCACATATGTATCAAGTGCTTTAAAACCCTCTAGGATCGTCGTAACACCGTCATAGATCTCTTCTGTCTCGTAATTGTAGTAAACGTCGGTATTATCTACAAAAAGACCGTCTACACCCTTATCGAGCAGCGAAGGCGCAAGCTTGTCGACCAGGAAGGTCTGCCATGCTTCCTCGGATACATCCATCCACCTTTCCTGATCCCAGTGTTCATATGCTCCGAGAGAATACTGAACATAGTCCTGATAATACGGTCTGAAATCTTCGACGGATCCGAGATTGATATAGCTGTATACGGTATGACCGCCTTCCTTGAGCTCGGCGATCTGTGCCTCGGAATAATACTGAGCATCGATAACTACCTTATCGTATTGCTTCATATAATCGATATCATCGGAAGAAGCACCGAGGAAAACACCGTAGTCATAAGTGTTATCGGCTTCCGATAAAACGGGAGCACATGAAGGCAAAGTCATAACTGCCGTCATTGCCAATGCGATCATAGTCTTCATAAAGATATTTCTCCTGATTTCTTCCTCTGATATCGAGCTCATTGCCTCACCTATTCTACACATCATTCGTTATATGAGTTTGTAAAAAATTATCCACTTGTGTATAAATATCTACACTTTGCCTGTTCGATCGGCTCGATTACGGTTTCCGCAAAAAGGCGCTGTCCCATACAGAGACAGCGCCTTAACTTTAATCGAGTTTCAATTATTCTTTAGGATTTCGACAGGCTGACGATAATGATCATCCGACAGCTATTGCAGGACCGCCGCATGAAATAAACGTCATACCGATACCGGTCTCTCGGTTGTATTCTACATAATAGGAATCTGAACCGTATCTGATCACCGTTCCGTCATCTGTGCAATCCTCATTGCTGAAACCGTTGTACTGAACAAGGAAATAATCAAAAAGCTCTTCATTCATCTTATATGCATATACAGTTCCGAAATCGTTACCGTTGTCATATGTAGCACTGAATCCGTTAGTAAACTGATACTCACCGTCACCGAGTGAAATGGCATATATCCTGTCCAGCTCGGGATCGTCAACGACATAACCGCAATCAACACACTCCTGTGCCAGATTTCTCATATCTTCATCTTCAATAACTGAAAGGTCATCGATAGTAAGATCATCCGGATAGGCATCCCAGTTAATATCTTCACATCTGGGAGCAAGCTCCATATAGTCAAGCTGACCTTCAAGTTCGCCGTTTGTGCTTACAAATTCATAATCATCTTCAAAAGAGACACATGAACCGCAATAGCTGATCTCACACTCATCGACCTCGCAGCAGCAGGGATCCTCGGTCTCTTCGGTTGTTTCCTCGGTCGTTTCCTTTTCAGACTTCTCTGTCTTCTTATCATCTTCGATCTTTACCGTACATCCGGTAATACCGAGAGATACTGCAAGTATCACACTTCCCAATACTTCAACTATTCTTTTGTTTTTCATTTTAAAATCTCCTTTTCTTTGCCGATTGATACTCCATGTTCATTCATCGGCGACATGTAAAGAATAACGATGTGTTTTATCCCACTTGCAACAAAGATGTGTAGAAGTTGTCAACAAAGTGAGGCAAAATAAAAAAGTCCCGCAAAAAGGACTCAATAAAATATCTGATAGAGTCAGTCTAAGTGTCAGTATCCCAGTTCCTCACCGACAAGTATTACTTTTATCCTCCCGGGGATCATGGATACTCTTGTAATTACCGTCTGACAACAGATCGTATCCTCGATACATTGTCCGCATTTACCGCTCCTGGCACAGGGGGTATCCCTGTTAAGTCTTACTGTATTGGGCGGAGATGCAAAATTCCTGACACGATCCAATCCCTCTTCGGTATTCGTAACTACCTTATTCATGCCTGCGACTACTATCACCTGCTCGGGACCGTATATCAGATAGCACACTCTGTTACCTCTGCCGTCGATATTAATGAGCTGTCCGTCAAGAGTGATCGCATTGGTACTCATAAGGAAAGTATCGGAATTGATTGTCTTTGCCTTAAGTTCACGTATCTGCTCATCGGTCTTATAGTCCTCACGGATGATAAGATCATGTCCCGCTTGGGTGATAAGCGGCTTTATCCCCATATCATCGATCGTCATTGAACCGCCGTACGATACGGTCTTCCTGCCTTCGCCTATTAATTCGAGTATCTTGCGGGACGCCTCTTCACTGCTGTCGCAGTAATATCCGTCCATCTTACGTGACTTAAGTCTCTTTATGATGCCTTCTGCCTGATTTCTGTAAAAGGCCTTTTTATTTTTGTCCAAGAATGACTCCTCCGATCGGGAAATATCAGGATATCATGCCATAGATGCCGCAAGAGTAAGAGTACCCGCGAGCATTCCCGTAACAATAAGAGCGAAGAGGAAAAGCCAGCCTGCCGACACCTTACGATTCTTCTTCTGCTGCTGTTTTCTTCTGGCATATGAACCGCTCATCAGATTACCTCCTTATATCTATCCGAATGTTCCTTTGCCCTATCATCCAATAT
>CACZPC010000068.1 GCA_902782985.1 Oscillospiraceae bacterium | reverse complement strand
TCCATAGAATAATGCTTATCCGATCTTGCGGATCTTGCGAACTTCATCGTTATCGGAAGGCTCCTCGTAAAGTAATCTGATCGGGATCTCGTTCCTGTCGGAGAAACCCTCACGTTCCGAATAGGAAAGTCTCTTGGTCTGTACGGTAAATACCGCACCCTCGGTATATTCCTTTGCATCGCCTACGGAGTCTCCGATATCATTAGACTTCTTGAGCATTGAAGCACAGATCAGAAAAGCCATCCCGATACCGACTCCGGAACCGAATATTAATGCAACTATCAAATATAGGATATTCATATATCACTGCCTCTTCTTAACAAAATTAAAGATACTCTTGGACTGAGTCAGCTCGATGCTCTTGATCGTACTCTTCATGCTTCCTATGCCGGCAACGATCATGCCCACGCATAAAATGATAAGGAAGATGATAAAATTGCCGCTGTCATCGTCACTTGAACGGCTGTCAAAGATCGCCGGCAACAGAAAATACAATATAAAGGTAAACAGTGCGGTCAAAGCTGCGCTCATGCCTGCCAGCATCAAAAAGAACCGTTTCTTGTCCCACGGAAGTCCGCATATTATCTTGCCTGTCTGTCCGTTTACGAGGACCGTATGGTGTTTACCGAGATAATCAAATGTTACGAACCAAGCCGGGAGCATCGCATATCTCATAGTACCGTAATCAATGGCATCGTGAGGCTTGGAAGTCACGACCGATTTACCGGAAGCCCCCTTAACATCATCCATCGCAAACCTGCGGAAGAACTGATCCGCCCTCGCATATACCACCTTCTTAAGGTCTCCGAAAGTAATATCCGTTACATTGGAATAAAAACCAAGAAGATAATCTTCATCAAAAGGCTTAAGATCTTTCAGGTCATAAGGCTCCAGTCGCATACTGCTCTCATCCGACAGAAGGGTCGACGCATCGAGCGGAAGATCATGGAGCTTAAGAGAACCTGCTCTGCCGTAATAAACGGTCTTCCTGTTCTTTCCCGTACCGGTGGAACCTTTGACCAGGACCGCATCCGTATGTTCAGCATCAACGATCCAATACGGAATATAGATGCCTCTGACATGTTCAGCCTTGAATCTCTTGACTTCATCGGGGATGAATCTGCCCTTGTTGAACCTTTCGCGTATGAGACTTACAGCCTTATCCTTGGTAATGCTGAAAGGCATTATCACATCAGGTCGCCTCTGCTTCGAGATCCTGCTGAATACTACTGCCGAATTGCCGCAGTAGATACAAGTCGTAGAAGCTTCAGTACCGTTGATTATGATCTCACCTCCGCAGTGATTACATGTATAGACGTAACAATCGAGAAGCTTCTCGTCCTCAGTGCCATAAACTTCATTCATAGAAACGGCCTTCTGATCCTCTACTGATGACTTAAGCTCAGCCTCTATCTCCTCCGGCTTATATCTGCTGTTACAGTATTCGCATACGAGCAACTGGGAATCGGGATCAAACGTCAGTGTCGCTCCGCAGTTCTTACATATCGATGCCATATCCAATCTCCTTATCCGTTATTCGGTAAGATTATAGCCCAATATCCCGACAAAAACGACCTGTCATATCCTCACGGATCGGCATTTCCGATAAGATCACAATAAGAGTTTTGCCGCATTTTATCCCATTATCCTTCTTAAAAACCCACCCGCGCATATATATAATCTTCTGCGGACTTTCAGGAAACGAAGGGTAGGGGTATAAACTATGGTCATATATTTTACGGGAACCGGCAACAGCAGATTTGCGGCAGAAAAGATAGCGGAGATAACCGGAGATAAGCTCTACGATTCCGCGCTTTCACTTAAGGACGGAACGCCTATGTCTTTCGAAGATGAGGATACACTGGTGTTCGTATGTCCCATATATGTATCTACGCTGCCTGAGCCTTTCGAAAGGCTCATCAGAAGATCAACATTCAAGAAGAATGCCAAAGCATATTTCTTCGTGACATATGCGGGAAGTATCGGGGCAGCCGGGAGATTCAGCCGGAATATCTGCAAAGACAAAGATCTGATGTACATGGGTACGACAGGTGTCATCATGCCCCAGAACTACATTGCGTATTTCGCCATGAAGACAGAAGAAGAGAACAGGAAGATAGTAGAAACATCTCTTAAGGATATTCAGGCCGCCGGAGAGATCATCAAGCTCGGTCAGCCCTTTGCAGACTGCGAAGATAAGATATCACATTACTTCATCGCCAAGTTGAGCATGCCCTTGTTTAACAGATTTTATGTTAACACCAAAAAATTCCATGTCACGGACGAATGCATCGGATGCGGCAAGTGCGCACGCGTATGCCCGCTTGGCAATATTACGATGAAAGATAAGATCCCGGTATGGGGAGATAAGTGTACCCACTGTATGGGATGCATCAATCTCTGTCCTAAGGAAGCAGTAGAATTCGGTAAATCCTCCCTGGGCAAGCCCCGTTACCACGGTCCTTCTGTCTGATCTTACTCGAGCTTTCCAAGCTTTATCATAAGCTTTCTTACATTCTGCAAAGCTGAGTCCATACGGCTTATCAGC
>CACZPC010000067.1 GCA_902782985.1 Oscillospiraceae bacterium | reverse complement strand
TTCTCACATTCCTCTTCTGAGAATCCCGCCTTTCTGGCGATCTGCTCGGAATACTTGGCTACTCGGCTCGAATGACCGTGAGTATACTTGTCCTTGGCATCTATGGCACTTGCAAGAGCTTCGGCAGTCTGCTCGAACATCGTATGTTCATTAAGCTGTGAAAGCTTATACGCCTCTATCTCACGTCTGCTTGACTGCTCCACTGCTTCATTAAGATCGAGGAGCACGAATATATAAAGTACGATCGCCATACCTACGATAGACATATTGGTAAGCGAGACACCGTAATACATTGACTGTATCAGTGCGGCAACAAGAGGAACGATACTGCAAAGAAGAAGCGACGTGGTAAGGAGCCTGCTCAGGAGCTTTCTGTACTGTATGACTACGGACATCTGGATGATCAGCATCAAAAACGGGAAGATAAGACTGATATAATAACCTCCGGCACGCTGATACGTATTAGTCTCGTCAAATACATAATAAAGTCCGGTAAACTGCGAATATATGAGCATTATGATCCCGATAAAGAATGATGCGATACATATATAGATCCGCTTAGGGATAAATGAAAGCTTACCGCTCTTAACGAACAGATCCTTCAGATATATGGTCATGCATGCCTCAAGGAACAAAGTCAGGAAAAATACGAGGAAATTACTGACCCTGACCATCCAATACCCCAGGACGCTCACATCACCTCTGTAGATATAGGCATACCTGTCGAACAACAGGAGCAACATGGCGGATATTTCGATCAGCGCCAACGTGCGCCTTCTCTTCGGAGAGAGGGTACGCGTTATCATGGCAAGTACTGCCAGGACTGCACATATGCCGCTCATAAATGCCATTATCGTGAGCTGATGTATTCTTATGAGTTCTATGATCTGCCTCCTGTTATATGATCATCAATATCGCTTATCTGTATCTTCTCTCGGGGAATCTGTCGTAATAATCCTGTTTATCCATATACATCTGTATGTCGGCTGTCCTCATCGCGTCTCTTACATCGCCGCCTTCCGTAACGATATGAGTTCCGATCGCGAAATGCACATCGTCGGCATCTGCCCGGATCCTTATCTTTTCGAGACGTGATTCAAGCTCGGCCTCATCCGTCTGCTGAGCTATAAGCATGAACTCGTCACCTCCGGCACGATATATATCGGACTCGTAGAATACTCCCCTTAAGACAGCAGCCGCTTTCCTGAGAAGTTCGTCACCCGATCCGTGCCCCATCTCGTCATTTACTCTCTTAAGTCCGTTAAGATCCGCAAATACGACGGCATACGGATACTTCAGCTCCTTCTTCCCTTCAACTATATCGGTTACCATGGTGTTCATGGCATTACGATTAAAGACACCAGTCAGCATATCCATGGTGCTCATTACCTTAAGCCGATCAAGAAGCTGATAATTCGAAATCTCGGAAGCAATAAAGAAAGTGGTAAGCTCCAAAGTCTCCTTGATCATGACCGTGTTATCGGCATTGAAATTAACGCACCACATAAATCCTAATGTCTCCGAATTGTATTCAAGAGGAAAAAGAACGACATTTCTGACTTTCGCCCCCTTAAGAGACTCATACCAGAGGGGATTGGCGCCCTTAAGCCATTCCATATCATTATCGTCCTTGATTATGATGCAGGTACTGTCACCTATCGTATCGGGCCACGTCTGCGAGATGTGATAAAAACCTCTGTCGAGATAATGATCCATTGGAAGAAGTCCGCAATCAGGCTTAAAGGATTCGGCAAAGTTGATACATCTTTGATGCTCATGATCCGTCAGCAGGATACAACATTGCTCGGAATCACATATCTTCCTGATATCTTCCACCACTTCCGAATATGGGGCACGTTCCGCACTTGATCCTCTGAGCTTAATGCAGGTCTGAAGTACCGCAGCGGATGCATCGGCAGCAAGGCTTGCCCTCTTCTGAGCATCTACTTCGGGAGTAACATCATACGAGTAGATGCAATATCCGATATCTTCCCTATCTGACTCCAGCGGAAGAAGGAACATATTAAGCCACAATCCCATCTGCGGAAGCTTTACATAAGTATGAAGAGGTTCACCCTCAAATGCACACCTGTAGCAATAATCCTCGAAATTCCTGTTTTGGGGAAGATATTCTTCATAAGGCGAATCAGGCACGAAAGGATGGTGCATCACATTTGCCATATCATCACAATGGGCTTTGTTTCCGGCTACGATACGGATATTTCCATACTTGCCATCAGGGTATCTCTCCACGGACATAATACAAGTCTTACTCTTATATCCGGAAAGCAATCCTTCAAAATCCATAGCGCTGTCTCCTATATAGATAACATGCCTGAGCTGCCTGACTAATCAATTTAATTTTATCACGCTGCAAAGACAATCCCGCCTCGTAAAAAGCGGGATTGTGTAAACTAATTATGAAAAAAATATAATGATTTGAAGAGCCTAACGAGATCAGGATCTTAAGTTTGGGACGATAATCATCTTTGATGTCACTTATCTGACCTGTTTCTTCA
>CACZPC010000066.1 GCA_902782985.1 Oscillospiraceae bacterium | reverse complement strand
TTAAGCTTTCCGCAACCGAAATGATCGCACTGAAGGCATCTTGCAGATTCCTGGCAAGCCTCCTGATCCGTCATGGGAAGTTCCATAAGACCGAAGTCCTTGATCCTCTCGCTGGCGGAGCGTTCTGTCATGTTGACACGGCCCATGGGCTCTCTGTCGTCGAATCTTACGGGAGGAAGATCCACGCCGCTCGTTATCTCGTGCTTGAATCCGAGATACTCATCGATATTCGCAGCGGCAACCTTACCGCCGGCGATGGCCTTGATGACCGTAGCGGGACCTGTAACGCAGTCACCGCCTGCAAATACGCCGTCGACCTCCGTGAAGTCTCCTGCGTCGGAAGCAGCGATCTTTCTTCTGTTCAAGGGGATACCGAAATCACCGAAATGTCCGGACTCGATACCCTGACCGATAGCTACAAGTATCTTGTCACATGCAAGTCTTGTCTCGGGTGCATCGGCATTAACGGGAGCGGGACGACCCCACTTGACCTCGCCGACGATCTGAGGCTGTACCCATAAAGCGGCAACCTTGCCGTCTTCGGTCTTCTCGATCTTTGTGGGAGCGTTGAGCTCCAGGATCTCGCATCCGTCTGCTACAGCGCCTTCGACTTCTTCAGCGAGGGCAGTCATATCCACCTTACGTCTTCTGTAGGCGATCTTAACTGTGTTGGCACCGAGCCTTATAGCGGACCTTGCTACGTCCATTGCAACATTACCGCCGCCTACGACTACGATATCCTGACCCTTGAAGTCAGGCATATTGCCGTCGCCTATGCCTCTGAGCATCTCAACGGCGGAGATGACGCCGTCGGCATCCTCGCCCTCGATGCCGATCTTATTATCAGTATGAGCACCGATGGAGATATATACTGCATCGTACTTCTCCTTGAGCTCGGCCATGGTGATGTCCTTGCCTACGGAGATGTTAGTTATAGTCTCAAATCCCGCGAGCTTGATATTCTCGATCTCCTTATCGAGGATCTCTCTGGGGAGACGATAGCTGGGGATACCGTATCTGAGCATTCCGCCGAGCTTGTCTCTCTGCTCGTATACCGTGCACTCGTGACCCATGATCGAAAGGAAATATGCTGCGGTAAGTCCTGCGGGACCTCCGCCTACGATACCGATCTTCTTGCCTGTAGCTTCGTACTTCTTGGGAGCCTTGACCTCGGATTCGTGCTCAACGGCATATCTCTTAAGACCTCTGATGTTGATGGCGTCATCGACGAGTGTTCTTCTGCAGTGCTCCTCACAGGGATGCTCACAGATCATGCCGCATGTAGCAGGGAAGGGATTGTCCTTACGGATGAGCTTTACGGCATCATCGTATCTGCCTTCGTGTATAAGTGCAATATAACCGGGAATGTCGACATGTGCGGGACATTCTGCGACACAGGGTACTGACTTGAAGTTCTGGAGCTTACATCTTCCGTGATTGATATGCTCTTCAAAATCATCCCTGAATCCCTTAACTGCCTTGATAGCCATTCTTGCTGCTTCGGAACCGATAGCACAGTCTGCTGAACGGAAGATACTTTCTGCCGTCTTCTCGATGGCGTCAAGAGTATCAAAATCCGCAGTTCCGTCAAGTACTGAATTGATAAGGTCCTCGAGTCTTCCGAGTCCGATACGGCAAGGTGTACATTTACCGCATGAACGTGCATGGCTCAGATGCAGGAAAGCTGCTGCGAGATCTACAGGACAAAGACCGGGCTGGCTGGTCTGGATATTCCTTTCGATGTCCTTATAGAGTTCCTCGACGGTTTCCTGAGCCAAAGTAGTAGTGACGTTGGTAAGTCTGCTCATAAATCCTCCGGGATACGTATTTTAGGGTGCTTAAACTTATTCCTGGAGAGTTATCTTGTCGCAATGATCCGAAAAGCGTTCAGAATGAGATGCAGTGATAATTATCCTGTTGTTTAAGCGATCAGTAATGTATTCTAACACGTTTTTGCGGTTAGTGCCGTCTAATCATGCAGCAGATTCCTCCGCGACGATCATATCGGGAGCTTACGGGTCAGGATCGGGTGTAATATATGGAGGTAATAAAGGTTTTTATCTGTTCGATTTGACGATTACGCGAGTCTCGGTTATAATATGCGAGTTATTAACGCCACGCACGAGAGGAGGGATGGAGATGTCGGAAATCAGAGTTAAGGAGAATGAGTC
>CACZPC010000065.1 GCA_902782985.1 Oscillospiraceae bacterium | reverse complement strand
GTCTTCTTAAATACCGATCCGTTATTAAGGCTCTCTACTATAAAGTACATGACCAGCGGCATCAGGAATACGATCCAAAGACAGATCTTCCTTCTCTTCTCCTCACTGATATGGAATCTCAAAAGGATGGTTCCGCAGGCTGCGAAGATACATACCATGGAAACAAAGAATGCTGTGTAATGGAACTGGGCATACCCGATCTCGGTGTTGGTCTGAAGACGTCTGTCATAGGGCTGGGTCCTGAAGACAACATCCTTGATCTCATCCTTAACATTATTGGAAAGCCAGAGCTTGGGGGCATCCCAGTTGGGCATTCCCTGAGCAAGGACCTTGAAATAATAGGTGCTTCCCTTCTTTACCCTGAAATCCTCGAGCTCGAACCTGTAATAGACATCGCCCTGAAGCTCGGACATGGGGATAACACGGCGATACAGCTCTTCACCCTTATTATTCTCGATAGTAAATACTACCTCTCCCTCATCGGTCTGGCAGTCGGCGAAATGGATCTCGATATACTCGATGACCTTTCCTCTGGGTGAAAATCTCTGCACAAGAGGCTCGGCGGTGATAATACCCGTCCTCTCCGTTCTTGTACCTACGCATGTAGCGATCCTGGTATCCCTGAATGCTCCGAAGTTCAATACCATGACACAGAGCAACAGTACCAGAAGTATCGCTGCGGCAATATATCTGTTCTTGCGATCGGTCAAAGTGATCGGCGCTATATCTTTATAATCTTTTCTCATATTAATCCAACAATAAATCCGATGAAATACGCGGCAATCCCTAATAGCCGCGCCGTTTCATGGGAAATTATAATATATGACACAGTCAAAAACAGTATTTCGGGCTTTATCGCTTTTGTCAAAGATTTGTCGGTGCGTTCTTTGGACATTATGCACTTTGAGGTATGGAAATCAAAGGATCTTTACAGTCCCGATCCGATATTACTGATATATCTTAATGCTATAATCCATATATAAAATAAGATGATCCTCAGGAGATATCACAGTATGGCAAAACGTGTATTTACGATAGTTCTTGACAGCTTCGGCATAGGCGGGGCACCCGATGCGGCCTCCTTCGGTGACGAGGGCAGCAACACTCTGGCGGCCGTATGTTCACACTCTTCCGAAGCATTCCCCAACCTTGCGAAGATGGGGCTTTTCGACATCGACGGCCACGAAGATCCGAGGATCCTGAAGTGGATCTCCGATCAGACGGAAATGCCGGAAGTCATCGGAAGCTACGGAAGGATACGAGAGCTTTCCGCAGGCAAGGACTCCACCATCGGTCACTGGGAAATGGCAGGCGTTGTATCGTCTAAGCCCCTCCCCACATATCCCGATGGCTTTCCCGACGAGATCATCGAAAAGCTCAGGAAGGCAACAGGCAGGGATATCCTGTGTAACAGACCTTACAGCGGCACGGACGTAATAAGAGATTACGGCGAGGAGCACATGAAGACCGGTGCTCTCATCGTCTATACTTCCGCCGACAGCGTTCTTCAGATCGCCGCTCATGAGGATATAGTCCCGGTAGAGACGTTATACGATTACTGCAAGACGGCAAGAGAGATAATGACCGGCGAACATGCGGTGGGACGTGTAATAGCCAGACCTTTTACCGGGGAAGCCGGTAACTTTACCAGAACTCCCCGAAGGCACGACTATTCGATAGAGGCCCCCTCCGCCACAATACTCGACATCCTGAAGAGCGAAGGTCTTGACGTGATCTCCATAGGCAAGATCAACGATCTCTTTGCCGGCCGCGGCGTAACGGAATCAAATCCTACATCAGGCAATACCGAAGGCATCGCCCGGATCCTCGAATTCATGGACCGCGATTTTCACGGACTGTGCTATCTGAATCTGGTGGATTTTGACATGAAATACGGCCACAGGAACGACATCAGCGGCTATGCCGAGGCGATGCACGAATTTGACGATGCCTTAGGTAAGCTCATCGATCTGCTGAACAAAGACGATCTTCTTATCATCACGGCCGATCACGGATGTGACCCCTCTACCCCCTCTACGGATCACTCCAGGGAATGCGTACCGCTCCTGGTATACGGAGAAGGATTCGATACCCCTCATAATATGGGATATATGGCGGGATTTACGCATGTGGCCGACATTATCGGCGACGCGCTCCTCGCATCGCCTTTCAGAAAGAGATACACACCTTCGACCGGAAGCAATATCCCCGATAAGGAAAACATAATGTCATATGTTGATATGACCAATCTCAAGGTCACCGCCACGGCCGATGACATCACGGATCTTGTCGAAAGGGCGGTTGCCGCAGGTGCCGCCAGCATTTGCGTCCAGCCGTGCTTCGTAAAACATGCCTCCAAGATCGCCGCAGGCAGGATAGCCGTCTGCACGGTGATCGGCTTCCCGAACGGATACCAGACTACGGCAGTCAAGAAATACGAGGCCCTCGACGCCTGTGATAACGGCGCCTCCGAGATAGATATGGTGATCAACCAGTGTATGCTCAAGAGCGGAGATATCAATTCCGTCGGAGCCGAGATCGGAATAATCGCCGATGCCGTGCATTCCAAAGGCGCGATCCTCAAGGTCATAATCGAATGCTGTAACCTTACAAAGGCCGAGAAGACCGTTCTCTGCCATATCGTAACGGTCCAGGGAGCCGACTTTATCAAGACAAGTACGGGATTCGGAAGCAGCGGTGCATCTGTAGAGGACGTCGCTCTGATGAGAAGGATCTGCGGGCCAAATGTGCGTGTCAAAGCGGCAGGCGGCATCAGGGCAGTCGACTCTGCGAAAGCCATGATAGAAGCAGGTGCGGACCGTATCGGAGCTTCAGGATTAGGGTGATCTGCTGCGATTTTCGTTCGTTTATCGTTCGTTTACGCGCGAACTGTCCCAATAATGACCTATAGACCGTGTTATACTCCCTCCATAAAGAACATATGGAGGGTTTTTAACATGTCACCTTTTGATCTTTCGGTATTATTCTTCTTCGTCGCAGTCCTTATCAAGGCAGCTCATGACTTCACGGCATTCTGGCAGGAGGAGGACGAGATATACAGTGAGATGACACAGCTTCGCAGAAGAAAGATCCCCATTCAGGCACAGAGAAGAGCAGCTGTTCAGCAGCCTCGCCGTAAGAAGGCACGTATCACACCCATCAGGACTCCCGACCGCAAAAGGGACAAAAGAGCTGCCTGATCCGAGCATGCATTTTGTTAGTAATATATATTTAAAATTGCTATAATAATCAGTGGTCTATAATTCTTGGAGGATTTACATATATGAAGATCAGACTTGCTGATTATGTTGCTGATTTCCTCGCTTCTCACGGTGTTACCGACGTGTTCAGCGTCGTAGGCGGAGGAGCAATGCATCTCAATGATGCTCTCGGTCATCACGAACAGCTCAAGGTTACATACAATCATCACGAGCAGGCATGTGCCATCGCCGCAGAGGCATATGCAAGACTTGATAATAAGATCGCGGCCGTATGCGTTACGACAGGTCCCGGCGGCACTAATGCTCTTACCGGCGTCGTAGGCGGATGGCTCGATTCCATCCCCATGTTCATAATAAGCGGTCAGGTAAGATACGACACTACATCCAGATTTGCTCTTCAGTATACCGGAGAGCCGCTCAGAGCCATGGGCGATCAGGAATATGACATCGTCAAGTCCGTAAGCAATATGACAAAATATGCGGTCATGATCGAGGACCCTAAGACGATCAGATATAATCTTGAGAAGGCATGGCATCTTGCCACTACCGGAAGGCCCGGTCCCGTATGGATCGATATTCCCGTCAATTTCCAGGGCGGCTATATCGAGACAGACGAGCTCGAAGGTTACGATCCTTCCGAGGATGACGCTAAGCTTCCTCCCGAGGTAACTTCCGAT
>CACZPC010000064.1 GCA_902782985.1 Oscillospiraceae bacterium | reverse complement strand
TTTGAAGTCATATAGTCTCGCGAGTACAAATTCATAAAGTGTATCGTGATCTACGAGGACTATCCGTCTTACATAGAAGAGAAAACAGAAACAGACGGCGGCTGCAAAAAAGTATGCAGCCGCTGTTAATAGCTTATTATCTCTGTTGATGCGATCTTCCGGCATGTGGGATCAAACGAATCCCTTGGAAACAGCGAGCTCGGCCCTTTCCTTAGCCTTACCGCCCAATGCGATCTGATCATCGATGAATGTAGGATGAGAAGCAATGAAAGACTTCATATATTCATCGGGATCATCAAGGAATTTCATAACAAGGTCATACTGAGCCTGATCAATGGAACCATTTGCAAGTCCCTGATCGAAAAGCTCCTTATTGATGCCTGCAAGTGTTTCCATCTCGACACCGAGACCTTTAAGAACTGCTTTTCCGTTCTGATGTCTGTCTATAACGGCAACGGTATCGGTGATCTCCGCACCTAAGCCTCTGATAACGGGGATCCATGCTCTCTCATAACTTGACGCCTCTGTAATAAGATCAGCGATATGAAGGACTTTCTTGCCCTGAAGAGTTGCCTTATCAGCTATCTTTGCATTAGTAAATTCGGATGATGTTACTACAGCCGTACAATCCTTATATATCGTGATATGACGCTTGCCGAGGATATGTGCCGGGAGCATGGAAAAGAAGAAATCCCTTCTCTCACCGCCGGAGATGTAATCAAAATCATACTTTCTGGCTGCTTCGATCAACTTATCCGTAACATTTTTAAATGTCTCGGAAGTCTGATATAGCTTCATAAATTCATCAAAGATCTTCTTAGGAGCAGTGATCTTATCCTCCTTGATCGACTCTTCGATAACGGAAAGCATCCTCACTGCTTCTGCTTCATCCTTAACAAGGAAATGAGTATTGATATAAAACGGACCGAGCTTACCGGATGTATACCAAAAAGGCGTATCCGCAGGTGCTACACGTACCGCATGCGTAAGAAAAAGATCATCTGAGATATTTCTGGAATTCATAAGTGTTCGCTCCTTTAAATCATCTTACCAAAGTCTATATTTTAAAGGAGCAAAATGCAATAGATTCGATTCCTAACTTACAGATCCTTAGGTATTCCGTAGGCCTCTATATACTTCAATAAGCTGTCGATCGATACCTTCATCAGCATCTGTTCTCTGAAGCAGAAATGATCAAATCCGAGAGAATAAACCTTCTCATTACCGTCGGATGTCGATACCTTCATCTCCTTATAAGATGGCAACAATACGAGTTTCTTATTCTTATCGGGAAGATCCGAATAAGTAAATACGGGCTTTTGGTCAAATGAATAGAAATCATTATTTATCCTTATACCCTTAGGAGAGATCTCCGATGAAGAGACACCGTTCTTATCATAAAACATATGCTTTTTGAAATAAAAGACAGTCATATAGATAAATAAACCGCTGGAAAGCATAAGAAGAACGAATAAGAATACGTCAGCAACATTCAATATTGATATTAAAAACAAAACGAGTGCAGTTGCCGCAAAGATATAGACTCTGTTCATCAGACTCTTAAGAGTAAGTGCCACGGGATAAGTAACGACTATATGACTTTGAGAAGCGGAAGATGATTTCTTATAAAATAGATCAAGATACGATGATGCCTTGTCTTCACGCATCTCTGCTAATGCATCATTCACATTCTTCAGTAATTCATTATGCTTCTTATTGAATCCGGGGCCTGCCCAATATGTCTTCCTGATCCCTGAATCCTCATCAAAAGCCTGAATATTATATCCTTCGACACAGAAGAAAGGACAAACAGAACGACCGGTCACGATATATGTAAGTGAATCATCTCCGTAAAAATACTTATCATCATTTATCATGAAATATTCATCATGAAGATCCAAGGTCCTTATAGGCTTTCTTAGGAGCAATAAGACTAATCCCGTCATCAGATCACATATAACGTATAAAAACGCGACAAAAAGTATATCGGAAATTACCTTAAATATCGTATTATCTGAATTTCTTAATACCTTAAACAGGATGATAAAGAGCAAAGTAGCCGCAGCATAGATCGCAGCTACCGTAAACTCGGTCTTATACATTCTCTTGTTGTCGAATTCGAAATGCTTTTCCATGTGATGGATTATATCACATGGTATAGATATATAAAATCAGCTTGACTGTCTGAAATTTCTGTCCGTGATTATCCTGGCAAATACAAGTCCCAAAGGCAACGAAACAACTATGATCAATGCCTTTCCAAGCCAGTTAAGGCCGTCGGAAAACATACCTGTCGAAATATAGTAGACACCCTTATACATAAACATACCGGGAACCATGATAACTATAGAAGGCACTGTAAGAGTTATCCTCGGGAAACCGATAAAGCGCTTGATGGACGAAGCAAGAAGACCTGCAAGAAGTGCTCCGCAGAAAGCGGCAATATTAACACCGATCCCGAACTCGTTTATAAGTACCATCCTGAATGTATTTGCAAACATACCGATAATACCTGCCGTAGCTGCCATACGCGGAGTACTGTTGAATAAGACAGAGAATCCGAATACACCGATAAAACTCGTGACAGCTATGAGAAGATATCTTAAAGTCTCATTTATCTCATATACGGTAAATTCCTCGGGACAGAAATTAAACAGTGAAGCAGCAAAAGCAGCTGTCGTAGAAGCTACAAGTATTACGAGAAATGCATAAG
The DNA here is from genome assembly GCA_902782985.1 of Oscillospiraceae bacterium. Classification (GTDB taxonomy): domain Bacteria; phylum Bacillota; class Clostridia; order Saccharofermentanales; family Saccharofermentanaceae; genus Saccharofermentans. Next base: position 4,567 of record CACZPC010000064.1, on the reverse strand, counting down.
TGATCCTTTCGATACCTGATCTCAGATCCAGTTTTGCAAGATCGATACCACCTGTAATAAGCGGGAAACCGGGAATCAGGAATAAAACGGAACAGATATAACCGGCCTGATAATCAAAAGGAGCCCCCGAAGCATAATCAATGACATTGATAAGACCTATATAAATGAGACAGGAAGCCAATACCGCTATCGACGTATTGGCAAAGAGTGTAAGATGTCTCTTGATAAGTTCTTTTCTGATGCCGAATCCTACTGCGGCAGCAAAGAATGAGCAAATGATATCTATAAGATGTCCGCCGAGCAGAAATGCAAATGCGGCACAGGCAGCACCTGATGCCAGTGATGCAAGGAGAGTATTGTAGTTTCCCTTCCCTTTCTGGATAGTATCGAGCATCTTGTGAAAACGGTCGATGGAATATTTATCTGCTCTCTCCGAAAAGCCGTCACAAAACATCTCCATAAGGTGAAGCTTATCTGTATTAACACCATATGTGACATTGGACAAAGCGTTAGTACATGATTCAGCTCCTTCGATACAGGTATATTCAACTGATTTGATTCCGATATCGGCATTACATGTAATGTTAAGAGCTCTTGATATTTTGTTCATTGCCGCCCTGACGCGAAATGCACCGGCACCCACAGACAACAACATTAAACCGACTCTTCCAACTAATCCTGCTTTTTCATGTAAAGAAGCTTTGACAGCTGGAATATCGCTGTCTTTATCTGAAATCTCATGCCACATGATCGACATGTGCTGCTGTCTGAATTTACTCACAGAAACCAACTCCTGACTACAAGTTTCTTGATTCATTATATAACAACACGGTTTATGATGTTGAATAATTTGTGAAAAAGAGCTAACAGAATATGAAAGAAAACTTCACAATTACTATGTTATATTATACGCAGTTATAGGAAGTTAATAAACAGAAGTTCATTCAAGGAGAGTAAAAGAATGAAGAATGTGAAGAAAATGGGTTTAAGATTTGTCTCAGCAGTTATGTGTGCAAGCCTTATGTTCGGTCTTGCAGCATGTAAGAAACAGCCGGAAGAAACCTCCGCAGAATTTACGGCTCCTAATGTAGCAGCAGCAAGAACATTCAACGGAACAGCAAATATTGCAGATGCTAAGCCCGGAGATACGATCGTCTTCGGAAAGTATGAACAGGATAATGTTACTTCCAACGGAGAAGAATATATCGAGTGGCTTGTCCTTGATAATGACGGTGAGAAAGTCCTCGTCATCAGCAAGGATGTACTCGATTGGATGCGTTATTCCGGAAGCACAACTGTTTGGGAGTATTCCGAGCTCAGAGAATGGCTTAATAATGATTTCTATAATTCAGCATTCACTTCTGAAGAGCAGAGCAGCATCGCTCTCAGTGTAGTAGATAATCCCGGTAATCCCGCTTTCGGAACAGCAGGCTCATCAGGAACAAATGACAATGTATTCCTCTTAAGCTTTGATGAAGCAAAGACATATTTCGCATTTAACACATGGGATGAAGGAACATACTCCGGATATAGTCAGTATATGATCTCAGGAGCTACTACATGGGCTCAGGGCAGAAAGCTTGCAGGTTGCTATCCTGTAACAGAAGAATATTATAATCTTGTTCTTTCCAACTACGGCTACAGCAATACATGCCTTACGCTCAGCGGTTCAGACTGGTGGCTCAGAACAAACGGTTCTGACGGTAATTATGCTTGCGTAGCAGGTATGTACGGATCACTTGATGCCAGCAATTGCGTAGATATTACATATGTTAAGGGTGTTCGTCCCGCTATGTATCTTACAATAGGATGATCTGATCGTCCGAATGATCCGTGATCAATAAAGGTCTGTCAAACGACAGACCTTTATTTTTTCCTTGTAACAGTTATTGAATTTGATCACCAGAGTGTCAGCGTACCGGTAAGACTCCTAAGACTCTCCCCCGTACTCTCAGACCATTTCTTCAGATCCTCGGTGATATCCACAGGGCAAGTCGGATGTACTAAGGAAGCTGTTCCTATCTCAACTGCCGATGCACCTGCTATCATAAATTCCAACACATCCTCATAATTGCTTATACCGCCGCATCCGATGATAGGAATATCAAGTACCTGATAGCATTCGGATACCATTCTTACGGCAACGGGTTTGACGGCAGGACCTGAATATCCGCCGGTATTATTACGAAGAACAGGACGACGTGTCTTGATATCAACTACCATACCGAGAAGAGTATTAATGAGTACGACTGCATCAGCTCCTCCCTCCTGAGCCGCTAAAGCCATTGTCTTGATATCTGTAACATTCGGTGTAAGCTTGATCCACAAAGGAAGATCCGTCTTTTTTCTCATCGAAGATACTATAAGCTTGATCTGCTCGGAATCAGAACCGATACTCATACAACCGGCCTTAACATTCGGACAGGAAAGATTGATCTCAAGAGCATCGATCTTATCCTTATGAGGATCGAGCTTATCGATCATCGCCATATAATCATCAAAAGAATGACCGGCAACATTTATGATCCTGCCGCATCCCAATGTATTCATATAATCAAGATCATGCTCGATAAAATAATCAACACCAGGGTTTTGAAGTCCTACTGAATTAAGCATACCTGCAGCAGTCTCTGCTACACGTACACCCTCATTTCCTACTCTGGGCCTGATGGTAAGACCTTTGGATGAAAGACCGCCCAATATGGAAAGATCATAATATTCGGATAATTCATGACCGAAATTACATGTACCCGAAGCAAGGATGACAGGGCTCTTAAGCTCTACCGAGCCGACTTTAACACTGATATCAAAGCTCACCAGATCACCTCCTCAAACGGGAAAACAGGACCGTCCTTACAACATCTCTTATGGTCAAAATCCTGTCCGGCCTTCTCGGCTTTGATCTTACATATGCAGACAAGACATATACCTATACCGCATGCCATACGCTGTTCCATTGAAACATACGCTTTAAGACCGCGAGAAGTTGCCCAGTTACCTACAGCCTTCATCATGGGAAGAGGTCCTACACACATAACAACGGAATCTTTGACCTGTTCTTCGGACAAGGTATCGAGTCCGTTGCAACAGTTGCCGTGTATACCTGCATCGCCGGCATCAGTCGTAAGTATATATGAAGGATCATCAAGAACTATCTGATCTTTACATCTGAATCCCTCTACTACGACATGTTCGATGCCTCTGCCGGCCATGACTTCATGAGCAAAATTCACCGGAAATACACCCGTTCCTCCTGCTACCAGGATATACTTCTTCCCTTCTTCGATATCAAAACCGTTTCCCAAAGGTCCAAGTACATTTATTTCCTGACCGGCATCAAAAGCCGCTATCTCAGTCGTACCTTTGCCCACTACCTTTACCCCGATCTTAAATGTACCGTTAGCTTTATCAATGGAAGCTATACCGAAAGGCCTTTTCAGGAATCTTGAGCAGGAAATATTAACGAATTGACCGGGATATGCTTCAGAAGCGATCTCCGGACACTTGATCTCTATAAATGCAGTATCAGCATTAAGCATGCATTTAGAGACTACATTACATAAATATTCTTTTCTCATACGTACTTTCTGTCCTTAAGAGCAAGAGTAAGCTTAAGTCTCATATCAGTAGCTTCTTCTCTTGTTGCCTTTGCAAAATCCTTAGGCTTTAAGTCTTCTCTCTTCTTCCATGCACACATAAGGCTCCTGGAAGCATTAACAATAGAACCTGTTCCCTCTTTTGTAAAGGAAGCAACTGCAGCATCAGGACCTGCACCCTGAGCTCCGTAACCGGGAACAAGGATAAGTGCGTTAGGCATTCTCTTACGTGCTTCTACTGCCTGCTCGGGCACTGTAGCACCTACGACTGCACCAACAGATGAGAATCCGTTCTCACCGATAAGGTCCTTACCCCAGGCCTGAACATTATCTGCCATTGCCTGATATACTGTTCTGCCGTCTTCAAGCTTTAAGTCCTGAAGATCTCCGGCCGAAGGATTAGATGTCCTTACAAGCGTAAAGATACCTCTGCCGTCTCTCTTACAAACATCGATAAAGGGCTGTACACCGTCGATACCGAGGTATCCGTTAACAGTTACTGCATCAGCACCGAACTTAACTTCTACAACACCGTCTGTAAGCTGAGTCTTACCAATAAGAGCTTCGGCATAAGCTGTTGCAGTAGAACCGATATCATTTCGCTTAGCATCTGCAATAACGATCATCCCCTTGGATCTTGCATAATCACATGTTCTCTTGAATACTTCGATACCCTTAAGCCCGTACATCTCATAGTAAGCGATCTGAGGCTTTACGGCAGGGATGATATCGCATACGGCATCTATAAGCTGACAGTTAAAGTCATAGATAGCTTCTGCCGTAGAAGTATCATTATCATTGGGATATTCCTGTACCCACTTGGATACGATATCGATGGGGATATATTCAAGTTTGGGATCAAGACCCATTACAGTGGGATTATCAAGCTCCTTGATCCTGTTTGTAAGTGCATCAGCAAAGTTTTTCATATGTCTTCTTTCCTCCCATGATCGTAAGCTGAGTCTCGCCGT
>CACZPC010000063.1 GCA_902782985.1 Oscillospiraceae bacterium | reverse complement strand
GGAAGGTATCAAGGTCAAGACGGTCAACTGATAAGTAATATGTATCACGTAAGAATTTATATATGAGTTTATAATCATATTTGAAGACTAAGGAGGAACATTAAAATGAGTAAAGATGTTTATACCAAGAATGCACCTGAGGCAATCGGTCCTTATACACAGGCAAAGGTAGCAGGAGGTCTTGTATTTACTTCAGGTCAGATCCCCATCGATCCTTCTACAGGGAATGTGGAAGCAGGAGATATCAAAGGTCAGGCTCATCAGTCCTGCAAGAACATAAAGGCTATCCTTGAAGAAGCCGGATCCTCACTTGATAAAGTAGTGAAGACTACATGTTTCCTTGCCGATATGGGTGATTTTGCGGCTTTTAATGAAGTATATGCCGAGTATTTTACATCCAAGCCCGCCAGATCCTGCGTAGCGGTAAAGACTCTGCCCAAGAATGTACTTGTTGAAATAGAGGCAATAGCTGAAGTATAATCTTGGCGTTATGCCGATATTAAGTGTAGACAATATTTCATTGCATTATGGAGAACGCCGCCTCCTTGACGGCGTCTCTTTTATGGTGAATGAAGGTGACAAGATAGCCTTCATCGGTAATAACGGTGCAGGCAAATCTACTTTGTTCAAGATCATTAAGGGTACCGTAAGGCCTGATGACGGTAAGGTCATAAGACACGGTAATACCATAGTCGGATTCCTGTCCCAGAATATGGATGAGCAGGATCTGTCCGGTTCAACATTAAAGCCTCAGAAGCTCATAGATATAGAAGAGAGAAAGACTGCTCTTGAATATGAGATAGCGGCTGCAGGTTCCGATGAAGCTTTTCTTAAGAAGCTGATGGACGAATATTCCAAGGTCACGGCAGAATATGAAGCCATGGGCGGTTATGATTATGACCACAGGATGGCGGATGCTCTGGCGGGCCTGGGACTTACGGGTCTAGAAGAGAGGACGGATCTTACTACTTTGTCCGGAGGCGAGAAGATGAGAGTCTGCCTCGCGCAGCTTATCGTTGCTCACCCGGATATCCTGATGCTCGATGAGCCTACTAACCACCTTGATATCGAAGCCATTGAGTGGCTTGAGGACTTTCTGTCGTCCTACGGCGGAGCGGTATTTGTCATATCCCACGACAGACACTTTATAGATAAGGTCGCCAACAGAGTAATAGAGCTTCAGGACGGCGGCATCACATGCTATAAGGGTAATTACGACGATTATAAGATCCAGAAGGAAGAATTCTTAAAGACTCAGGAAGCGTATATCGCCAACCTGACTGCAGAGCTCGAGCACCAGCTGGACGTTAAGCAGACGATGCTCTCCCACAGGAATATCTCCGGATATCACCAGAGGGAGAAGATGGTCGATAAGCTCGAGGAAGTGCTTGCAAGAGAGAAGGCCAAGCTTCCTTCGGGTGCTATGTCCATGAGCTTTAATGTCGTGCCCGAAGAGAGGTCCGGCGCTGAAGACAAGATCCTTCTTCAGGTGAAGGATGTCTCCAAGAATTTTGATGACGAACCTTGTATCTTCGAGCATATTTCTTTCGAGCTCAAGGCAAATCAGAAGATATTCCTTGCCGGCCCTAACGGCTGCGGTAAGTCAACTCTTCTTACTATGCTGATGGGAAGACAGGGCGGATTTGACGGATCGGTATTTATCGCTTCTTCTGCAAGCGTAGGTTATATGGAGCAGTTCGTGCCTTTCGAGGATGAGAGCCTTACTTGTTTTGACGAGCTTATATCCAGAAGTGATCTTACCAATACGGAAGCCAGGAGCATGCTCGCCAGATTCGGCTTCAGGGGAGAAGATGCTTTTAAGACTATCGATGTCTTATCGGGAGGAGAGAGGTCAAGGCTTTATCTTTGCTGCCTCCTTCAGGAAAAGCCTGATATATTGTTCCTCGACGAGCCTACCAACCACCTGGATATCGATTCCAGAGAAGTCCTCGAGGATGCTCTCACTGCTTATAACGGAGCGATCATCTGTGTCAGCCACGACCGTTTCTTTATAGATAAGTGTGCCGATACGATCCTGGGATTCAATAACAAAACAGCAAAGTTATACGATAAGTATGCTTATTATCGAAAGGATGTCGCCAAGAACACTGCGGCAGTTCCCGTGAAGGAAGAAAAGTCCGAAGAGGAGAAGGTCTCCCGTGAGACTGAAGCCAAGAAGGAATCGAGGAACAAGGCGGCGGATCGTAAGGAAGCAGCAAAGCGCCGCACCAGGATCAGTGCCATCGAGAAAGAGATAGAGGTATTGGAAGCAGAGCAGAAGGAGCTTGAAGCCACCTTTACGTCAGGAGCGGGTGCCGAAGAATATAATAAGTATGCGGCTAATGCCGAGAAGATCGAATCTCTTTATACGGAGTATATGCTCCTTACCGAAGAGGAAGAAGCCTGAATAAGACATAATAAAAGGGAGCCGGTGAAGCTCCCTTTTAACTTATGCCTGACCGTATGATCTTCGATCAATTTCTGCTGCAGCCTGCTGAAGGTCACCGCTGAAGTATGCTTCAATCTCCTTTGAATATCCGAAGACGATTCCCGGACGTACAGGCTTTATCGTCTGCGCCATCTTTTGGATAATATCGCCTGCGGGATCCTTTTTGGAGAAGCCGCCGGTGGATGCTACCTGTATAACGTGATATTCTCCGCTTCTTTCCAATACGAGGATCTGATGCATCTTGTTATAAGGAATGAAATTCATTCTCTGGGTGAATACCCTGGGATAGATCCAGAGGATATCCTTTACCGGAATTACATTAAGAACGCCGACTGAATTGTAGCAAAGGGCTGTAGGGGTATATACAAAGCTCTTATATATGACTTCCGCAGATCCGATCTCCTGATCGAGTCTTGTAAGCTCTTCGCCTGAAAGAGTCTTCCATCTTTCGAGTGCGGCTTCGTAATTCTTCTTATTGAGAAAATTGGGCTTAACCTTGCCCATTTGTGCTATCTTTGCAGTTATACCGTGAAACTGTGCCAGATATTCTGTGATCTCCATTTCCTGTTCACCTCTACATATAGTTTTTTTATCAGCGACCCCATTATATACATTGTTATCGGGAATTCAAAAAACGGTCATTAAGTTTTTATGTAGCAGTTATCGTTCACATAAACTGCTCATATCGGGTTTGAGAACAGGGTGATTCCTATAGTAAAATGAATGCATGAATCTAAAGGAGGAATCGCCTTATGGGAATGACGATGACTCAGAAGATCCTTGCATCTCATGCGGGACTTCAAAGCGTAAGAAGCGGTGAGCTTATAGAAGCGAAGCTTGACCTTGTTCTGGGCAATGATGTTACTACTCCCCCTGCGATAAAAGTCTTTAATGACATGGGTGCAAAGGAAGTATTCGATAAGGATAAAGTCTGCCTTGTTCCTGATCACTTTACTCCCAATAAAGATATCAAGTCAGCCGAGCTCACTAAATGCATGAGGTGCTTTGCAAGAGAGCAGGAGATATCCCATTACTATGAGCTGGGACAGAAGGAGATGGGGATCGAGCATGTTATCCTTCCTGATAACGGCATGGTATTCCCGGGTGATCTTGTTATCGGAGCTGATTCTCATACATGCACATATGGTGCATTGGGAGCATTCTCCACCGGAGTGGGATCGACCGATCTTGCATGCGCAATGGCATCGGGAAGCACATGGTTCAAGGTCCCTGAAGCGATCAAAGTAGTCCTGACGGGCAAGCCTTCAGAATATGTAACCGGCAAAGACATCATCCTTTATCTGATCGGAATGATCGGTGTGGACGGTGCCCTTTATAAGTCGCTGGAATTTACGGGTGACGGGATCCACTGTCTTTCGATGGATCAGCGCCTTACTGTCTGTAATATGGCTATAGAATGCGGCGGCAAGAACGGTATATTCCCTATAGATGAAGTTACTCTTGAATATATGGAGAAGACTGCTCCAGACAGATTCGTAAAAGGCGCATATACGGCTTTCTACCCCGATGAGGATGCCGAGTATTCCGATATCATCACTATCGACCTGTCAAAGGTGCCGCTGACTGTGGCTCTTCCTCATCTGCCTTCCAATACAAAGCCGGCATCCGAAGTTGATCTTCCGATAGATCAGGTAGTAATAGGTTCCTGTACCAACGGAAGATATGAAGATATAAAGACAGCCGCTGAGATATTTAAGGGAAGACATGTAAAGGAAGGTATCCGCTGTATAGTCATACCGGGATCTCAGAGAGTATACAGAAGAGCACTTGATGAAGGATTACTGGCGATATTCGACGATGCAGGATGTGTTATCTCCACTCCCACGTGCGGGCCATGCCTCGGAGGTCATATGGGCATCCTGGCGGCAGGCGAGAGATGCGTATCTACCACCAACAGGAATTTTGTAGGCAGGATGGGACATGTTGAATCCGAGGTGATCCTTGCAGGCGTTCCGGTAGCTGCCGCTTCAGCGATAATGGGCAAAGTGGCAACGCCTTTCGATCTTAAGTAAGGGGGCAGACATGAAAGTAAAAGGTAATGTATTTAAATATAACGACAATGTCGACACTGATGTCATAATCCCCGCACGTCATCTGACATCTGCAGATCCCGAGCAGCTTAAGCTTCACTGCATGGAGGATATAGATCCTTCCTTCGTATCCAGGGTCAAGGCAGGAGACATAATGGTGGCGGGCAGAAATTTCGGCTGCGGATCCTCGCGCGAACATGCTCCCGTTGCTATCAAGGCGAGCGGGATATCTCTTGTTATCGCATCGGATTTTGCCCGTATATTCTTTCGAAATGCGATCAATGTGGGACTCCCGATAATGGAATGTCCCGAAGCTGTTTCCGCTATCGCTGCCGGAGATGAGGTAGAAGCGGATTTTGATACGGGCATAATTACCGATATCACGACAGGGCAGAGCTTTAACGCCAAGCCTTTTCCGGATTTTATCAAGAAGATAATCGACTGCGGAGGACTTGTGGCTTATACAAAGGAAAAGTCGGGAGGGATCTGAGATGTCTGAGAAGATATACAATATAGCAGTTATCCCCGGAGACGGCATCGGACCGGAGGTCACATCTTCGGCGGTAAGCGTCTTGAAAGCCGTATCGGAGAAGTTCGGTTTTAAGCTTAACTTCAGCGAATATAAGGCAGGCGGGTGTGCCATAGACGAATTCGGTATACCTCTGCCTGAAGCAACGCTTGAAGGATGTAAGGCTTCCGATGCGGTATTACTTGGAGCTGTAGGGGGCCCGAAATGGGATAAGGTCGATGCATCGCTAAGACCCGAGAAAGCACTGCTCGGATTAAGAGCGGGACTGGGTCTTTATTCCAACTTAAGACCCGCGCTTCTCTTTGAAGAACTCTCATCCGCATCTCCTCTTAAGAATGTCAGTAATATAGATATCCTTATAGTAAGGGAACTTACGGGCGGTATCTATTTTGGTGAGCACGGAAGATATATGAGCGAAGATGTCCTTTCCGACGGAAGCTCGAAAGGCACCGTCGCCTTTGACACGGAGAGCTACTCCGAAGCAGAGATCGAGCGTATCGTAAGAGAAGGCTTCAGATATGCCGCGGGAAGAGAGAAGAAGCTTACGCTCGTAGATAAGGCGAATGTATTGGAGTCCAGCAGGCTCTGGAGGGAAGTAGCGGAGAAGATCGCTCCCGAATATCCTGAAGTCTCTTTGGACTACCTTTACGTGGATAACTGCTCCATGCAGCTTATCAATCGGCCTGAGACATTCGATGTAATAGTAACATCCAATATGTTCGGAGATATCCTTTCGGATGAAGCGGGCATGATCACGGGCTCTATCGGAATGCTCCCGTCAGCTTCGCTGGGGGCTCCGGGGACTCCGGGAATGTATGAGCCGGTTCACGGTTCGGCTCCCGATATCGCAGGGACGGGAAAGGCCAATCCTATGGCAACGATCCTTTCTGCGGCTATGCTGCTTCGCTGGTCTCTTGATGAGACAAAAGCTGCAGACTGTATCGAGGCAGCAGTCAAGCAGGTCTTGAAGGACGGATACAGGACAGCGGATATCTCGTCTTCACATGACGATAAGACCATTAATACAGAATCGATGACACTTAAGATACTCGAGAGTATCTGATCATCAAGTGTCATATAAAAAGCACCCGGAGCCGAACCCCGGGTGCCGTATTTATACCTGATAGTGACGTGTCAGCAGGACTTCCTGTGACTGATACCGAGATCTTCGGCAACCTTAAAGAATGCTTCTCTTGAACCTCTTATAGTCCTCTCTGATACGCAGAAAGCAAGTCTGCAATAACCTTCTCCCGAGAAGCTCTTGCCGGGAACGAGAAGGAGGTTATACTTAGCGCATGCTGCCGCGAAATCAGAATCGCTCATTCCCTTGGGAGTATTCATAAAGATATAGAGAGCTCCTCCGGGCTTAATTGCATCAAATCCTGCGTCCGTGATGTTGGAGTAGAGGAGATTTCTTCTGTGTTCGTAATTGGCAACATCTACCTTGGCATATATCGATCTCTCAATAACTCTCTGCCAGATAGCGGGAGCATTAACGCTGCCGAGTGTCCTGTTCGAAAGGATGATAGCTGCGGTAAGATCCGCATAATCTGCATTTCGAGGAGATACGAGAGTATAGCCGATCCTTTCGCCCGGAAGAGAAAGGGACTTGCTCCACGAGAAGCAGATGATAAGGTTATCGATATATGAAAGAGCTGCAGGTACTGTGGCACCGTCGTAGACAAGGTCGATATAGGGTTCGTCGGAAATGACATGGATAACTTGATCCTTGGACTTAAGAAGATCATTTAATCCCTTAAGAAGTTCTGCGGGATAAATGACGCCTGAAGGATTATTGGGCGAATTGATGATGATCGCCTTTGTCTTAGCTGTTATTGCCGCATCGATCTTATTAAGGTCAGGCATGAAATCCTCGTCGGTAGGAACTTTGACGATCTTGCCGCCGTGATTCTCGATATAGTTGTTATATTCCATGAAATAGGGAGCAAGTACGATCACCTCATCACCGGGATCTAAGAGGGAGTGAAGAACATCATTCATGGCTGCGGCAGCTCCGACTGTCATGCAGATAGCATCGGCTGTTACGGCAACACCTGATTCATCAGATCTCTTCTTGGCGATTATGCTCCTGGTGGACTCATATCCGCTGTTGCTCATATAGCCATGCATACCGGGGACGGGGTTGACTGCAAGGTCGACGAGAGCTTCTGCTACTTCGTGAGGAGGCTCCAAGTCGGGATTGCCGATGGAGAAGTCGAATACCTTATCTTCTCCGTATATGCTCTTGAGGCGATTTCCTTCTTCGAACATCTTTCTGATTGCAGAGCCGCCTGCGAGCTTTGACTTTATGTTTTCTGAGATCATGGTCATCTCTCCTTGTTTGTTTATAGCTTCAGATATTATACAACCTTATTGACATATAGTATAATAATATTGGATGTTTGAGGGGGAGATATTATGGAGAAGCGCGAGCAGAAAATTTTTTCTTTGTTATTTGTGTTATTATTGATCGGCATAGTTATGTTGGTACTGAGCAAGATACTTGCTCACAGCCTTCCGGACGGATGTGTGATCACATATGAATATGTTAAGGCACTGAAGTGGAATTATGTTTCCAAAAAGCTCGGCATCGTTGCATTCGGATTTTCCTTATATCCGTTTGTGATGATCATCGTTCTGATAATCAATAAGATCAGGCGATCGTATTTTACGACACTTCAAAAAGTTATGTTTGTCGTAGTTGCCTTGGCAATCTTCGGACCGACCATACTTGCTGTCCCGAATCTGATCAGGGTAGCTTTCGGAAAGCCTTCAGCAGGGGTGGAAACGATCCTGGGCAAGGGGACGACCTATAACGAGGCAGGAAGCGAAAAGCCGGCTTTCCTTGTAACTGAAGGTTATGTGGCCGTGGATAGTACTATGTATTCTATCTATCAGCCGACGGATAAGATCATCGTTATCAGCTGCGGAGGAGTTCCTTTGGAGGTTCATCAGGCTGAGGTATGGTCTATCGATGAAGAGCTGTTGTAATGCGGTGTTGACAAAAGACATTCAGACGTATATCATTACATAGTCAATTAAAGCAGAAATCCGTTTTCTCACCTTAAGCTTCGGCAAAGAGGTTCATAACAGATAAACAAGGCAAGTGCCTCGTGGTTGTGTATGAGAACGGATTTCACCGTTCTTTTTTTATGGTCAGGAGGTGTTAAGTATCGCTAAGCCAAACGGTAATCAGATGATCAATGACGATATCAAGTTTGAGAAAGTCAGATTGATCGATGCAGACGGGCAGATGGTTGGAGTTGTACCTTTAGCCGAGGCTCAGAAGGCAGCAGAGGATGCGGATCTGGATCTTGTTTGTATATCCCCGAATCCCGAGAATCCTGTTTGTAAGGTAATGGACTACGGTAAGTTCCTTTTCGAGCAGGGCAAGAGAGAGAAGGAAGCAAGG
>CACZPC010000062.1 GCA_902782985.1 Oscillospiraceae bacterium | reverse complement strand
ATATTCTCCATGACAACGACCGAGTTATCTACGAGCATACCTATGCCGAGAGCAAGACCCGAAAGCGTCATCATATTAAGTTCGAGATTAGTGAAGTACATAAGTACCAGCGCCAGCAATACCGACAACGGAATACTGATGGCTACGACGATCGTAGGCTTAACATCCTTAAGGAAGAGCGCGAGGACTACGATAGCCAGGATCGCACCGACGAGCATACTCTGAAATACGCTTCCTACGATCATATCGATATAGACACCCTGATCCACCAGATTGATGGTATGCATTCCGGGATACTGATCGCACAATTCCTCGAAAGCCTTGTTACATGACTTGGATACCTCGTTGGTACCCGACGAGGATGATTTGTAGATACAGAGTACGATACCGTCTGAACCGTTAAGGTTCGTAAAGCTCTCATCCGCATTATCGATAACGGTGATATCGGCGATATCCTCAAGTCTGATCGTTCCTATGATCTCATTATCGATAAGGAGCGTTGAAGCGATCTCCTCCGAACTTCCGAATTCCTCACCCACTCTTAAGAGCCATGATTCATCATACTGATCGTCGATATATCCGACGGGCATCGAAAAGTTCTGAGCATAGATTATCTGCGACAGAGTCTGAGGCGTAACGAGCTGGTCTACATTGGCATTCTCAAGCGCCTGCTCTCTGGCGGAATCATACTGAGCCTGAGCCTGATCGAGCATCGTCCTGGCATCCGACAGCTGCACGGAAGCGGTGGAGAATGCGACAGCCGCATCCACCTGCCCCTGGGTGATGCCGCTCGTCATGGTCTCGAGACCGTTGAGCATTTCGGGAATAGATGAGACAGTAGTGCTTACCGTTCCGAGCCTGTCACCTGCGGCGTCAAGTCCGCTGCTGAGCTGTCCGATGGAATCTGTGTTTCTTATCTCACTGATCAGATCGGATATCTGCTGAAGAAGCGATGCGATATTTCTTGTAGTAGTAATAAGATCCGTAAACGAAGAACCGTCAATACCGGATGATGCAGCGTCAAGTCCTGCCTGAAGCTCCGCGATCCTGTTCTGATATCCCTCAACGACCGCGGGATCGACAGCTGCGGCATTGGCTTCATTAAGAGCAGCAAGTGCCTCATCATACTGAGCCTGAGCAGCAGCAACTTCCGCAGATCCTTCGCCATATGCCGTATTGGCCTGCTCGAGGGCAGTGGCTGCTGCGGCAACCGCATTTACTTTATCGATATAATCCTGCGAGCTCCTGTCTGTCGCGGGATCGGCATCGGCCTCCTCAAGGGCTGCATTAGCCTCATCATAAGCCTGCTGTGCACTGTCTAATTCCGCCTGCAGCTGCTCCCTGGAATCGGCTGCGGCATCAAGGGCGGCTGCAGCCTGGTCGAAAGTCTCCTGTGCCTGTGCAAGAGCCTGAGACTGTGCGGCTCCGAGATCATCAAGGCCATCACTGATATCAGAGAGCCTTCCCCTGAGTTCATCTATTCCGCTTCGAAGATCGGAAGCAATACCGGGAGCCTGTGCATCAAGCTGAGAGAAAATGGCTGATGATACGGTGGATCCGAAATTAGACTGAGCCTCATCAAGTGCCTCCTGAGCTTCATCGAGCGCCTCGTTAGCATCGTCGAGCTGCTTCTGGGCATCGGCAAGAGCTTCATTAGTCTCCTGAAGGATATGATCATTGACTTCATCGATCTTATCCTGATTAAGTTCGACCTGGATGCTCTGCTCGACAAGTCCCACCGTGGTGATGGATGCTACGCCGTCTTCTCTGGAGATATACGGAATAACGTCATTATTAACGAAATCTGTAAGCTGATATATGTCATAACCGTCGACCTCGACCGCTACATACATCGTCGCGAGCATGTCGAAGCTGATCTCCATTATGCTGGGAGTACCGACTTCATCGGGAAGAGAACTCTCAAGCTGATTAAGGGCACTTGTGAGTCTTACCATGGCCGAATTCATATCCGTGCCGTCCTCAAACTCCAGCTGAACCATCGAATAGTTCTCATTGCTCGACGAGGAGACATTGGCAACGCCGTTGACAGTACCGAGAGCATTCTCCACCGGGATCGTAACGGTATCCTCTATCTTCTCCGGACTCGCACCCGGATAGGGTGTGATGACTATAAGATAAGGCAGGTCGATCTCCGGAAGGAGATCCATCGACAGCTTCGAAAGTGACACGAATCCGAGCGCGATAACTGCTATTATCGCAACTAAGACAGTAAAGGGTTTTTTAACGCTTAATCTTTCCATAAAATCCTCTTCTTCTAATAAGCAAGGTTATCATACAAGGGCACCCGCCCATTTTCAACGAAATAATTGTAAATAAACGGAAAATACCTGAAATTTGCCTAAATGTTCAAACGAAGTCATAAAAGCACCGATCCGTATGAGCAATTCGGCAACACCGGAGCCTGACTCATTTGTGCCGCAGGTAAGCCTTTCGAAATATGGTAAAATATCTTTCAGGAACAGGAGGACGGATATATGAAGCGTTTATCGTCAATAACGGCTCTTATTATCGCATCTGCGGTGTTGCTGTCCGCCTGCGGTTCACACAAACCGCCGCACATCGAGATCACCGAGACAGATCACAGGAGCGAAGAAGACGTACCGGGCTTAACAGATCCGGGGCTTCCCGATGCGACACTGATCGCGCCGGAGGAGACTACCGAAGCAACCGTCCCTGCCGTCGAAGCTGTATCACCCGCGACAGCGGATCGGTATCCGACGGGATTCATGGCAAATGAGAATATCAGAACGGATGTCTATACGGCACAAAGAGGAGATATGACGGCAGGATTTTATATGCCGAAGCTTCGTGCCGATTCCGAAGATGCGGAGATCATCAATAATGAGATAAGTGATCTTACAAACAGCCTTACGGGCAATGAGGAATGTATCGGTGCTGATTTTATCTATTTCAGAAATACCGATCTTATCTTCTCGATCCTCATAACGGCACACATGTCCGACGGCAGCTGCAGTTACAGATGCTATACATTCGATACGACAGAAGGCACCAGACTTACAAATGAAGAGATATTGGAGCTTGCGGGCATTGAAGAAGATGACTTCTATACGCTCGCGGTAGATGCCGTAATAGGATTTATATCATCAGGATATGGCAGCACCGATATCTTTTCTCCGGAAGGATTAAATGCCGATTCGCCCCTGGGACAGGCGGTCGCCGCATCAGACGCAGTAGCCGAGGCTTACTCGAGGACATTCTCATCCGAGAATCTCAATACAAATATGAGCATCTTCCCTGACAGCGATCTCGGTCTGTGCTACATTGCCGACATAGTATCGGCGGACGATGAGACCACTTTCCGCCATGCCATCACACATACGGGAAAAGAAATCGCCTCCACGCCAACATCACTGATGGCGGGAGACGAATGTCTTGCCGATATTAATTTCGATAATATGTGCGAATACTTAAAGCTCACAGGAGACGGGTATGTGACCGCTTATACGATCACAGGCGATACTCTGACCGAGATCACTACGATACCGTCCGCAGATCTGAGCTATGGCACTTCGTATATATATGAGCAATCCGGCTACATCGGAACAAGAGTCCTGAGAGCCGGTCTCATGAATGATCCGTCAAATCTCTCATATGAGTTGATCATCCTCTCATCGGAATGCGAGATCATCAGCGATATAACCATATCGTGGAGTGATTCCAACGGGGACGGTCAGATAACCGAGGATGATGCCTTTACCAGGGACGGCGAGATCACGAGCTTTGCCGAATGGTTTGATCTGACGGGTATATCCTGATATCAGGCAACGGGCTGAGGTGCAGCGGCGGGAGCTGCCATATCCGAATCAACATCAGCAGCATTGTCGGCATTCTTCTTGAGGTT
>CACZPC010000061.1 GCA_902782985.1 Oscillospiraceae bacterium | reverse complement strand
ATCTCCTCCGGTACATATTCGATATCATCCTCGGCATATTCTCCGATCACCGGAGCTTCTTCGTTTAAGATATGAGAAGTATCCTCATGAACAGGTGCGCTCTTGGAAGCGATATTCTCATCGCGAAGCTCCTCAGGTATTTCCTCGGGCTCCCAAAGAGACCTGTCGATATCCTTCTTGGAGAATTCCATTGCATCCTCATCGGACTCGCCCTCTGCAGGTATCCTCACAGCCTTATAGCCCTTGAGTCTGTATTTACTTGCTGCGATATGAGTGATCTTATCGGTACATGAATCCTTGCCTGTAGTAGTTATGGCAATGGATACGATATTTCCGACATGACGTCTCTCCTCCTCTTCAAAAGGGAGGTTATAAAAGATCGTAGGACCGTCGTCTGCAAGGTATCCCTCACATCCTAAGATCGCCTTGAACTTCTCATCGCTGTCACCGACAGTCAGCTTCTTTGCAGTGTTATATACTTCGGGGAATGCCTGTACTACACCGTGATCGGTAATTGCACACGCCTTATGCCCGAACGAGGCAGCAAGCTTCATTATGGCAGCGGGATCGGATACGGCATCCTTCTCACTCATCTTGGAGTGGACATGGAGCTCTACCCTCTTCATGTCGGAAAGATCCTTTCGCTTAGGGGGCTTCTCCGCCTCGAAGATACCCTGTACCTTCAAATTGAACTCACCTCTGTTATATTGCGGTTCGCCCTGAAATCCTGCCCACGCACCTTTTTTGAACATCTTCTCGAAAGCATCCGCTTCCTGAGGCTTGACGAACATGATACCTGCGATACCACCGGTCTTATCGATGATATTGAACTTGGCGATAACGACCTTACCCGACTTACTGAGCTTCAAGTCGTCAGTAAGAGTAAGATTACCTACTACGTTTACGATATTCTCTTCTGCGGTAACATCCTTGATATCAAAGAGCTCTACACCCTTTGTTACCTTGCCGAAGATGGAATCGGCATTTCGCTTAACGAAATCCGTCTTCTGTCCGTCCCCGTTAGCTTTATTCTCTTTCTGCTGCTCCTTGGCTTTATATGCCCAGGAATTCTTGTCTATCTTAGGTTCTTCCTCCGCTTTGGCGGCGACTGCCTCTTTCTCCTTCTCCTCCTGAGCCTGCATCTCTTCCATAAGCTCCGGCGGGATATAAGGCACATAACCGTAACCGGGGTCGGCAGGCACTGGCGGCGCTTCAAGATACTCATCCGCCATATCCTGATATATATTGCTTTCGGATATAAGGAAATCTGCTCCCTTAAGTGTCACGTTGAGCATCGTCTCGATAAGATCAAGAGTCGTAGAACACATCGATCTTCTTACCGAATCATCCACCATATCTTCAAAGATGCTGTCGAGATATATCCTGAGCCTTAAGTCTTCACTCACCTCGAAAGTACATCTGTCGGCATAGCAAAGCTCGTGGTTTCTTCTTATAAGCTCACGTACAAAAAACTGATTTAAGTTCTTAACATATAAAGCGATATTACTCTCGTTACTGGAAATAAAAAAGAGCTTAAGATCACACTCCGTTATCTTCTTGATCTCCTCCGAGAATGAGACGAGAGAATTATCTTCTTCGGGAAGTCCGGACAGCACGAGACGAAGGATATTCTTATCCTTATAAAGGTCTATCTTTTCAACCGTAACATTCTGAAGTCCGCGGACATGATCTGCGGACATTTCAAGCATCGATGCAATTCTTCTCATGATCAGATCTTACTCTCTTCGCCCAGTTTTTTTACTTCTTCGACAAACTCTTCGACCGCAGTATCGGCAGACAGCTTTCTGATTGTCTTGCCCTTTCTGAAGAGAAGGAATTCATCCTTGCCGCCCGCTAATCCTATATCAGCTTCTCTTGCTTCTCCGGGACCGTTTACGATACAGCCCATTACGGCGACCTTAAGATCATAAGGAAGATGACAGATGCGTCTTTCTATCTCGGATGCAAGCTCGATCAACGGGACCTGCGTCCTGCCGCATGTAGGACAGGATACGAATGTGATACCGCCCTTACGAAGATCAAGGGCCTTAAGGATACTTATACCTGCATAGACTTCATCTACGGGATCACCGGTAAGAGAGACTCGGATAGTATCTCCGATACCTTCGGCAAGAAGGGCTCCGATCCCGACCGCCGACTTGATGATGCCTTCTCTGACAGTACCAGCTTCAGTGACTCCGACATGAAGCGGATAATCACACCTGGAACTTAATTCTCTATATGTATCGATGGTAAGCTTGGGACTTGATGACTTGATGCTAATGACTATATCGTCGAAATCCTGATCCTCCAGGAGCTTAACAGCCTCAAGTGCACTTATGGTCATATTCTCGGCACATACTCCGCCGTACTTCTCTACGAGTTTACGGTCCAGGGAACCTGAATTGACACCCACTCTTATGGGAAGTCCTCTTTCCTTACATACATCCGCCACCTGACGGAGCTTATCGCTGCCGCCGATATTACCGGGATTGATCCTTATCTTGGCAGCACCGTTCCTGGCGGCTTCAATGGCGAGCCGATAATCAAAATGTATATCCGCTACTACCGGCAAAGGTGACTTGGAAGTGATCTCCTTCAAAGCCTGTGCAGCCTCCATATCGGGAACTGCAACACGGGTAATGTCACAACCGGCATCCTTAAGCATACAGATCTGCTCCAATGTAGCTTTGACATCCTGTGTTTTTGTATTATTCATCGACTGTACTCTGACGGGATTTCCTCCGCCAAGGAGCACTCCGCCGACAGATACGACCTTTGACATGTAGTCTCTCCTCTGGATTGATTTCGATAAAAATAGTCTATCACTTCGGGGCGGATTTTCTTGTTACAATTTGCCTGTCTTCAAAAAGTGTCATATAAAAAGTGAGACCGGAAAACCGATCTCACTTACATATCTTCAAAAGATGGTCTTATACGTTATCAGAAAAGATCAACAGAACCTGTTACTGTGCCGTTAATAACATAATAAGCCTTGTTCTCTTCGGACTTAACATAGATCTCAAGAGACTTGATAGTATCCTTGTAAGCCTTGTTAACCTTCTTAACAACATCTGTATAAGCAATACCCTGATCAGCAGTATTCTGGATGATGAACTTCTTAGGCTCAACGATCTTCTTGGGAGCAGCCTTCTTAGCAGCGGGCTTCTTTGCAGCTGTCTTCTTGGCAGCAGCCTTGGGAGCGGCCTTCTTAGCAGCAGGAGCCTTCTT
>CACZPC010000060.1 GCA_902782985.1 Oscillospiraceae bacterium | reverse complement strand
CTTGTGCTAAACTACAGCTATAAGAAACGAATACAGTCTGCAAGAGAGGTTCGGAATATGTGTGAAGCTGATATGTACAGAGTATTTACTTGCGATTGGAGCGGTGATCTTTTCAGAGGAGAGCTTGGCGGATATCTGCAAAGGAAGACGGGGTACGATATGCGTGATATTGAAGCATATCTCGATGCAGAGGATACAACGGATATTCTCGATCCCGTTATCGGAGATAATGATATCTTGGTTACTATTTCGGAAAGAGCTCATATAAGCGTATTTATGGTGATGCTGCTTGTGAAGGCAAGAGAGGAGTTCATTGATGAGCTCAGGTATTCATATCATGTTCATGAGGATATGATGTATGCATAAATAACCAGTCTCGAATACTCCGATCCTTGATTTTGTATTTATATTATTATGGTATAATCTTTGTAAGAAAATCTCAGGCGGCGGAGGTGATACTGATGGCAGTAAAGCAGATCAATGTATTTCTTGAGAATGAGTCCGGAAGACTTGCAGAAGTTACGGCGGGCCTTAAGAAAAATAAGATAGATATCAGAGCTCTCTATATAGCTGATACGACTGAATATGGCATTTTGAGGATGCTTGTTAATCAGCCTGATGAAGCTCAGATAGTTCTTCAGAATCTTGGTTTTACAGTTAGTCAGACACCTGTGATAGCCGTCGCAATACCCGATACACCCGGTACTCTCGACAGAGTGCTTGAGATATTATCTTCCAATGGTATTTCTTTGGAATATCTTTATGCATTTGTCGGCAGAGCTTCTTCCGATGCCGTAGTCGTTATAAGAGTCGATGATTCTGCTAAGGCACTTGAGGAGTTTAATAAGGCGGGAGTTAAGGTATTGGATGACAAGGAGGTATACGGTATCTGATGTCATCATCATATACTCTTTATGGCGTAAGCGAGAAGACAGCTTCGATGGCTAGTGTTGCCGACGAGGCTGTTCTTCCTGTATACAGGCAAATTGACGAGATCAGGGAATATAACCAGCTTCGAATCCTGGATGTATTCAGAAAGCACAGATTTTCCGAAGTACACTTCGGAAGTACTACCGGATACGGCTATGATGACATAGGCCGTGAGAAACTTGAAGAGATGTTTGCCGAGATATTCGGTGCCGAGGCTGCTTATGTCAGAATGCAGATCAGCTCCGGAACTCAGGCAATATCATCAATGCTTTACGGTATACTCCGCCCGGGGGATACAATGCTCTCTGTGACGGGCCGACCCTATGATACTTTGGCGTCTACTATCGGTCTTACCGAGGAGACTTATGACGGATCCTTATCCAATTACGGCATTAAGTATGACGAGGTCGAATTGCTTCCGGACGGTTCGCCTGATTTAGAGGCGATCAAAGCTCACATAAATGAAGATACAAGACTTGTATTCATTCAGAAATCAAGGGGCTACACTGCAAGACGTGCTCTCAGAGGCGAGGATATTAAGGCTATTACAGACTGTGTCAAGGCCGTTCGTGAGAATATCATAGTAGCAGTAGATAATTGTTATGGCGAATTTACCGAGAAGCAGGAACCCTGCGCTCTCGGTGCTGATATTTGTGCCGGTTCACTTATAAAGAATCCCGGCGGCGGGATCTGTACTACAGGTGCATATATTGCAGGTAAGAAGGATCTTGTCGAGAAGGTAGCCAAGAGGATAACCGCTCCCGGTCTCGGTAGTCATGTAGGTCCTACTCTCGGCTTTAACAGATCTATCGCACAGGGAATATTCATGGCACCCCATGTCGTATCCGAATGTCTCAAGGGTGCTGTCTTTGCAGCAAAGATGTTTGAGCTGTCAGGACTTAAGACTTCTCCTTCAAGCGATGAAGTCAGAGGCGATATAGTACAGACGATAATATTCGATGATCCCGATAAGCTTGTGGATTTCTGCGGAAGGATCCAGCAGTGTTCTCCTGTGGATTCATTTGTTTCACCTGAGCCCTGGGACATGCCCGGATATGAGGATCAGGTCGTAATGGCTGCCGGTACATTTGTACAGGGAGCCACTACGGAGCTCTCATGCGACGGTCCGCTTAAGCCTCCGTATATTGCATATATGCAGGGCGGCCTTGTAAGGGAACAGGCAAGGCTTGCGGTTATGCTTGCGTTGTCATAAACTTGTTAGCATTAGGAGTAGGAAATGCCGAACGACGATAAACAATGGTTTGAAAGAGATGATTCTTCTTCGCATAAGAATGCCGGGAAGAGGAATACTGCGTCTGCAAACGGAAAGTCCGGAGGCAGGAATAAAGGACGAAGCAGAAACAGTACGCCTGACGGGCTTAAGGATAAGAATAAGACACCCGGTCCCGTAGGCGGGAAGAAACGTCCGATCGATCCTAAGAAGGCAAGATCCGAGAATCCTACGGCTCAGCATGCACGTAAGGTTGCACAGCGAACTCTGGATGAGAGGAATAAGATTTCTGATAGCAGGAATAACAAGAGTGTTCCCAATATCTCCAAGGAGAATAATAAGAAATCCGGAAAAGCAGTCGTATCGTCTGTAAAGGGCAAGGGAGTAAAGAAAGCTAAGCCTAAGAAAAAACTCAAGTTTTTGAAATTCAAGGGTAAAGCTAAGGCTGAGGAGAAACTTGAGAATAAAGCAGCTTCTTCTGCTACAGCAGTTGCTGTTCCGGAAAGTATCCCCGAGGATCCGTATAAGGTCAGAAGACAGCGTAGAGCTAAGAAATCCGGACTTCGTAATGGTCTGGTGTCGATCGCTCTTGTACTTATGGCAGCGACTGTATTGTTGTTCGTTATACATCATCTTTATAACTATATTGCCGCCAAGCCTGAACTTCAGTTTATCAGTGAGGGCTCTATCGAGCATACTATCGGAGCAAGGGCAATGATCGTAAGAGATGAGATCACGATCGGTTCAGCTAATACAGGAGATCTTGTCACGCTTGCTACCGAGGGTAGCCGTGTCTCGGTAGGACAGGATATTGCCATGGTAGTTCCCGAGAATATGCAGGCAACCGTAGATAACTTGAGAAATACGCAGTCGCAGATCTCTGATGTACAGCAGGAGCTGATACAGAATGGTTCGGCTGAAGGTGCCAGTGCCATATATAACGAGATCAACGGCAGCATAGAACCTATCATGGACATGGTAAGAAGCGATGCCATGAATGGCAATTTAAGTGATATGTCATCTTATTCGTCGTCACTTACGGTCCTCTTAAGCCAGCGCGAATCCGAGTTGTCTGAACTCAGCTTCGACGATGAGAGATTAAGCGAACTCAGAGATTATGCTCAAGGCCTTGAGAATCAGCTTGAGCGCAATTCTGCAACGATCGAGGTTGGAGCAAATCCAAATGACAGACCCGGAATAATATCCTTTAAGCTTGACGGACTTGAGAATGTATTAAACTTTGATATGATGCTTAATTCCACACCTGAAGAGATAAAAGGATATATTAACTCGGCAAACGGGATCATCACGTCGGATATGTATATAGACAGCGGGGAGGATGTTGCCAGGATAGCCAGTAACGAGAAGCAGTTTATCGTTACATTCCTCGACGGTGAAGCTGCTACGCCCGCTGCATTTGAAGTAGGGTCAAGACATACCATCAATGTCGGTTCCGAGGGTATCAGTATCGGAAAGTGTATCGTAGAGAGAGTCGAAGCTACTAAGGATGGTCTGTTTGTAGTATTCAGTACGACCAGATACGTTGAAAATCTTCTTGATATGAGAACCGTTGATATAGAAGTGGTAATTACTGAGACGACCGGTCTCAGAGTGCCTGTAGGAAGTCTTGTTAATCCTGATTACGACAGGAATATTGCAACTATATATGTCAATAATAAGGGCTTTGCCGATGAAGTAACTGTTATCATAGCTGATAACGATCGTGAATTTGCAATAATCACGCCTTCAGGTGATTCTTCTGTTCCTAATCTCCAGACGGTAATAATATCCAATCCATCATCGATAAAACCCGGAGAGAAGGTAGAAAACTGATGGAATATGATTTTAGCCCGAAATTACTTGAAGAACTTAAGAGCAGAGCGGACAGCGTACGCTCGAAGATAGTACAGTCGTGTAAAGAAGTGGGAAGAGATCCTTCAGAAGTTACCTTGATCGGCGTTTCAAAGGTATTCCCTGTAGAATATGCCGAAGCGGCTTTCGTGGGCGGTCTTAAGGATCTTGCAGAGAATAAGGTTCAGGAATTGCTACCGAAGGAAGAGAGGCTTAGTGAGCTCAATCTTCATCCTAACTGGCATCTTATCGGAACCCTTCAGAAGAATAAGGTTAAATACATTATCGGCAAGACACATCTTGTGCATTCAGTTAATTCGGTAGAACTTGCTTCAGAGATATCAAAGAGATCTGTAAATGCGGGGATCGTAACTGATATATTGCTTCAGGCAAATGTGTCAGGTGAGGAGAGTAAACACGGATTTGCCCCTGCGGAACTTGAAGCGGCTCTTGAGGCTGTCAGCAATATGGAGGGTATACGTGTAAGAGGTCTTATGACAATGGCCCCCATACAGACTTATCCCGGTGAGGCGGAACCTGTTTTTGCCAAGACCAGGGAGATCTATGAAGCACTTAAAGTTAATGCCAAGGATCCTTCTATATTTGATACTCTTTCGATGGGTATGAGTCAGGACTATGTATATGCAGTAAAACAAGGCTCTACACATGTCAGGATAGGTACGGACATATTCGGAAAGAGAAACTATCCGAGCCCCTGATTTATTGCGTTTTGTAACATTGATACACGCCAATGTTACAGAAAAATGTCGCTTTTTTCGCTTTAATTACATGTGCCCAAATTTTCTTGATTATCTCGTTTTGGATTAGTATATTTTAACCATACTTTTTAAATGCCACGCGGGTTATGTGGACATAAATAAATTTATCAGGAGGATACAAAAAGTATG
>CACZPC010000059.1 GCA_902782985.1 Oscillospiraceae bacterium | reverse complement strand
GGAAGATATCTGGCACTTATGCTCCTTATCGGCTTTGCGATATATATGGTCCTCAGTATGATGGGAGCATCCATGACGATACAGGGAGAGATCTTAAGATACGATGAGCTTCTTAATGTCGAAGACGGTGAGTTTACGGTATTCGTCCCGCTTAATGAGACGGAGCTTGATAAACTTACTTCAAGAGGCATAAGCATCGAAAGGATATTTTCCATGGATTATGAGCTCAGTGACGGGAGTGTCCTCCGCGTATTCAGGAACAGGGAAAATATCGATCTGGTATCAGTGGCGGAAGGCTCACTTCCCGCGTCTGACAATGATGCCGTTATAGAGAGAAGATATGCCGAGGAGCATGCGCTGTCTGTTGGTGACAGCATAACCGTAGGCGGTAAGGTCTTTAACATATCCGGAATAGGTGTAACGCCTGATTACAACAGCCCTGTCAGAAACCTGAGCGATTCTGCGGTGGACAGCGTATCTTTCGGAACCATGTTTGTCACATCGTCTTCTTATGACATCCTTTTATCAGAAGGAAATGCAATGAAGTCCGAAGAATATACATATGCATATACATTAAACGGGGTTATGACGGATGATGAACTGAGAGAGATCCTGGAAGACAATAAGTTTGATGTATCTGATATAGACGATCCGTATTTCCTTGAATACTGGGAGGATATGGTCGGTCGAAAGGATGATCTTCTCGAAGGTATCGATGAACTGAATGACGGTGCTTCCGAGTTGCGTGACGGTGCCAACGAACTTGCAGATGGTGCACATGAATTAACTGATGGTGTCGGAGAGCTTAATGATGCGATGCCTGATCTTCAGTCGGGAGTAAATGACCTGTACAATGGTGCATCTTCTCTGGATGACGGTATTGATTCTTATACTTCCGGAGTGTCAGCTGCTGCGTCGGGAGCATCCGAACTGTCTGACGGATTAAATGAGATCGAAAGCGGATGTGATGCATTGCAGGACGGTTCTGATCAGTATATGGACGGCCTTCAGCAGTATAATGACGGGTTGTATGCCCTTAGTCAGAGTGACGATCCGTTAACTTCCAATGCGGCAGCGGCTCAGTATGCGGCTGCGTCGTCGCTTCAGGACGGATATGGCGGTATAGATCAGGGGATAGACGGTATCGCGGCCGGGGTTTCTTCTGCCTCTTCCGGAGCCGGAGAGCTGTCTGACGGGCTTGATACCATTACTTCCAATAACGATGCTCTTAATGACGGTTCCGGAGCTCTTGTAGACGGTATGGGCGAGATGAGAGACGGTATCAATGATCTGGCCGACGGAGTAGGTGAATTAAATGACGGAGTCACGGAGTTTGGTGACGGTGTAGATGAACTTGTTGACGGTATCAATGAATATGCAGACGGAATAGATGAGTTTACATCAGAGGCCAATGACCTTATAGACGAAGTATTTGATATCGATACGGCGAATCTCATGACTTTTCTCCCTGCGGATTCAAATCCCAGGATTGATGCCGCCTATGATGACGAGATGACTGATCTTTATGCGAGCACGGTAGTCGGAGTTATTGCATTGATACTTTTTGCTTATGTAATATCCGTATTCGTCATTCATTCCATAGACCGGGAATCCAGTGTCATAGGAGCATTGTATTCTCTTGGAGTGAAGAGAAGTTCCATTGCCTTCGGTTATATAGTCATACCGGTCATAGTTACATTCCTTGCCGGTGCCGCAGGAACACTTATCGCACTTTATACTCCTGTCGGTATACCTTCTGAGATACATGAATCATTCTCTTATTTCTCTAATCCGGATATGACTTTGAAGATCAAGCCTTTCGTGCTGATCTACGGTCTTGTTCTTCCTTCGCTGATCACCATAGTCGTCAATGTGATAGTCATAAGGGGAAGACTTAACAGAAATCCGCTGTCTCTTCTGAAAAACGAACAGAAAGCAGTCAAGGCAAGAGATATCAAGATAAAGAAGATGAAGTTCATACCTCTTTTCAGGATAAGACAGCTTCTTCGCGAAATGCGCACCGGTATGACTGTCATATTCGGTATGTTCCTGTCGCTCCTTATTGTAATGCTGGCTCTGACTACCCTCATCTACTGTGTAAGAGTAAAGGACTATAACACAAGATATACTGATTTTGAATATTTCTACACATACAAATATCCTGAAAAGGAAGTTCCCGAAGGCGGGTATGAAGCAGTTATCGAAGAAACCACCAAGGACTTCGGAGATTTTACATTCGATGTGGCGGTAGCGGGTGTCACAAGAGATAACCCGTTCTTTGATCTTTCCTCGCTGACTGATAAGGCATCAGATGTAGTCGTAAGCTATTCGTTTGCATATAAGTACGGACTTTCCGTAGGCGATGAATTTACCGTTAAAGATAAGAGAGGTGAGAAGTTATATGCCTTCAGAGTAAGCGGTATAGACCGATATCAGGCCTCGATGATGATATTTATGGATATTGATGATTGCAGGGATCTTTTCGGTGAGAGTGATGACTATTTCAATGCGGTATTTGCCGACCATGAACTGGATATTGCGTCCGGCAGGCTGGCGGCTACGCTTACGAAGAAGGATATATCCAATGCATCGGGTGTATTCGTCGATTGTATGAGAGGGATGGTAACGACTCTTCTTATTGCCGGTGCAGTAATATTCGTTGTTGTAATGTATCTGATGATAAAGATGATGCTGGACAGAGCTTCTTTCAATATATCTCTTGTGAAGATATTCGGCTTTCGAAATCGTGAAGTTAAGAAGATGTACCTTGACGGCAATCTTATCATGATCGTAGTCGGGGCACTTGTATGTATTCCGCTTTGTAAGCTCCTTCTGAATTACATCTATCCGAATATGCTGGTCGCTAATGTCAATGTCGGTCTCCCGATGAGTTATCCGATATTCGTATATGTGGCGATATTTGCGGCTATCGTAGGTCTGTATCTGATAATAAGCGCATTTCTGTTTATAAGTATAAGGAGGACGACTCCTGCACTTGTTCTTAAGAACAGAGAATAAAACGCATACCTTGAATGATCGATCCAAAAACAAAGGACTGACTTATAAACATAAGTCAGTCCCTTTGAAATCTTATTGATCTTCGGTATTACAGAAGGTGAGCTCTGATCTCTTCGCCGGAGAGGGGAGAAAGAAGTGCGGGAGCGATATCAAATACAGTCTTACAACCGTAGTCGCCCTTCTGC
>CACZPC010000058.1 GCA_902782985.1 Oscillospiraceae bacterium | reverse complement strand
CCTGCCGTCCTTCTGCTCGCTGAACCACTTGAACTTTGATCCTTCGGGATCCCAGGAATCGCGTGCGATATCGCCCTTGATACACTCGTCAAGCGTCACCGTCTCATACATCATCTTATCGTTAAGGAAAACTGCTCCGGTATGTCTTACGGTAGGAGCAAAATACCAGTCGCCGCAGACGAATGTGGTATAGGGATTATAGTCTCCGAAGATATCATTATCGACACTTGCCGTCCAGACATCTCCCTCATACTTCTCCCAGTCCTTAAGATCCTCGGCACCTGTGATCACGGCTCCGAGCGGGACCTCGGAACGATAGGTTATACGGGCATTTTCCGTACCCTTATTAGCGGGTATGACATGTTCGCGGTAAATGCCGGGAGCAACGACTATCTCATCGCCGGGAGATGCGATCAAGGCCGCATCATTGATGTTCCTGAAAGGCATTTCACGGCTTCCGTTACCGCCTGTTACTGAGTTGATATCAACATAATAGATCATGGAGATACTCCTTTCGTGAGGTCCTATCTCGGATTGTAGCAAATGCTGCTTTGCCGTGATATGCGAAATGCTATAATTTACATAATATTAAAAAGGAGTTTCGGGCCATGAAGATCAAAAAGACAAATAAGTCGTATTCGGAAGTCAAAAAACTGCCAAAAGGTGAACACAAGCTTCCGATAAAACCGAACTTTCTCATGAAGAAACTGGTAAATACGGTCGGTAAGTCCGAACTTCGGAGCGTGGGATTCTCGTATACGGAAGTCGACATGGAAAAGGCAGGTGACGGACCGTGGCTCGTATTAATGAACCACTCCAGCTTCATAGACCTGTCGATCGCTTCCGAGATCCTGTATCCCAGATCTTATAACATCGTATGCACCTCCGACGGCTTCATCGGCAAGGAATGGCTGATGCGTCATATAGGCTGCATACCCACACAGAAATTCGTAACAGACTTAAAGCTCATATCGGATATGCAGTATGCCGCCGAACACGGATCGAGCATACTCCTGTACCCCGAGGCCAGCTACTCATTTGACGGCACGGCGACCAGGCTCCCCAGGAGGATGGGCGTCCTCTTCAAAAAGCTCGGCATCCCCGTTGTCATGATCACCACATACGGTGCTTTCGCCAGAGATCCGCTCTATAACAATCTTCAGAAGAGAAACGTAAAGGTGACCGCACAGATCAAATGCATCGTATCCAAGGAGGACTTCAAGACCAAGTCCACCAGAGAGATCGATGCCATCCTGGATGATGCTTTCTCCTTCGATTACTTCAAGTGGCAGAAAGATAATAACGTAATAGTTAATGAACCTTTCAGAGCCGACGGTCTTCACAGGATCTTATATAAATGCCCCGCCTGCAAAGCGGAAGGCAAGACGACCGGAAAGGGTATCACCCTTACCTGCAACGGATGCGGCAAAGTCTGGGAGATGGATGAGCTCGGACAGATGCATGCCAAGGAAGGCGAGACGGAATATCCTCACATCCCGGACTGGTATGCCTGGGAGCGCGAATGCGTTAAGGAAGAGGTTATATCCGGTACTTACTCCCTGGATGCCGATGTCGATATCGGATTGATCGTGGACTTTAAATCCCTGTATATGGTAGGAAGCGGCCACCTTCATCACGACGGCAGCGGATTTACTCTCAAGGGATGTGACGGTCAGCTCGACTACAGTCAGGGACCAATGTCCTGCTACAGTCTTTACGCGGACTACTACTGGTATGAACTCGGTGACATCATCTGCATCGGAGACAAGGAGTGTCTCTACTACTGCTTTGTAAAACCCGGAGTCAATGTTGCCAAGGCAAGGATAGCCACGGAAGAGATATTTAAACATCTTAAGGAATCTCGTAAGACCTCCGACTGATAATGTGATATAGTATTGAGGCATTTCCTACCAACCAAGTGGAGAATATCATGATCTGTAATAATATCCTTGACGCGATCGGCAATACGCCGGTCATTCGCCTCAATCACATGGCAGGACCCGACGATGCCGAGGTCCTTGTAAAATACGAAGGTCTTAATATCGGCGGTTCCATAAAGACAAGAACTGCGCTTCGCATGATCGAAGCAGCAGAAAAGGACGGCAAGCTTCACCCGGGTTCTGTGATCGTAGAACCTACAAGCGGTAATCAGGGCATCGGTCTGTCCCTCGTAGGAGCCGTTAAGGGCTATAAAGTAGTGATAATCATGCCCGATTCCGTAAGTGCGGAAAGACGCCTTCTTATCCGTCAGTACGGCGCCGAATTAAAGCTTATCCACGATAACGATAATATCGGTGAATGTATCGACAGATGCATCGAGGAGGCTAAGAGAATGGCAGCGGAAGACCCCAATGTCTTCATGCCTGACCAGTTCTCCAATCCGGAGAATATCTGTGCTCATACAAACGGCACCGCACTTGAGATCTTAGAGCAGGTAGACGGTCCTATCGACGGATTCTGCTCAGGCATCGGTACAGGCGGCACCATCACCGGTATCGGCAGGATCTTAAAGGAGAAGAATCCCGATATCCTTATATGGGCAGCAGAACCCGAACATGCAGCTATCCTCTCGGGAGGTTCCATCGGATCACATCTTCAGATGGGTATCGGCGACGGACTCATCCCTCCGATCCTGGACAGAGATATAATATCCGGCA
Source organism: Oscillospiraceae bacterium (assembly GCA_902782985.1). Lineage (GTDB taxonomy): Bacteria > Bacillota > Clostridia > Saccharofermentanales > Saccharofermentanaceae > Saccharofermentans. The sequence goes on along the minus strand of CACZPC010000058.1, from coordinate 20 downwards.
TCGAGATCGTAACGGACGAT